>DATJWE010000188.1:0-9631 GCA_035501475.1 Puia sp.
AATATTCCAGTCTTATATTCTCTATGCCGACATTTTTTTTTATCCATGCGGCAACACCTTCGCTCCGTTTACGCGAGAGGGTCATATTCGCCGATTCACTACCAACTGTATCTGTGTGTCCGGCGATCCGTATCATCGTGGCTCTGCTTTTTTGCATGAAAAAATTGGTAAGCTTTTGTTCTTCCCGTCGTGTTAAAATATATTTACCCGTCATAAAATAGACGGTTATTGTAGTATCTGTAATTTGCCTCGAATACACATGAACACTTATCAGTAACAGCAGTAGTCCTGAAAATTTTTGCAGCAATCGGAGCATTCCCAAAAATTTGGTGACGTCGGAAACAAAAAATCCGAACCATAAAGTTCGGATTTTACCTTTTCAATCTTTTATTTACTTACTTGTTATAGACCAGGCTCTTTTGGGCGATCATATCATCCATAACGTTGACGGCTTCCTTCAAATAAATATCGGTTTTCTTACTATCCAGCCATTGTTTATATCTTTCTGCCTTGTCTTTATCCGTATCATACTTACTGGCATCCTGGGGCAGCGATTCCATATTCATGGGAGTTGCCAGTTTGCTTAATGTTTCTATTTGTTTTACCGTGTTTCTGATCTCTTTCTGTTCTGCCCTGTATTTTTCCAGGCTGAGTGAGAAAAGTTTATCGTTTTCTTTATCGAGCCACATGGCATTACTCTCGATTTTATTAAATGTAGGATTATTTTTTATTCTTTCATTACTTACATTTTTGATATTGTCGATATCATAAGCATATCGCCAGGTGCTGTAATCAACCTTTGGTATTTCATCCCAGGGTAAAGCATCGGGTTGATCTTTTTCACGAACCTTATAATGCTCATAAAGGTCTGGTAAGACCACATCGGAAGATACTCCCCGTAACTGTGTCGAACCTCCGTTAATGCGATAGAATTTTTCCAGAGTGATTTTAACCGTGCCCAATATACTGTTGGCTTCTGAAAAACCCTGCGATTTATCCAGCCCGATATTTCTTTGCACAGTTCCTTTTCCATAAGTGGACGTACTTCCGATTATCACTCCCCTTTTATAATCCTGGATGGCTGCAGCAAAAATTTCTGAAGCAGATGCACTGAATTCATTTACCATCACTGCCAGCGGACCATCATATAAAACTGATTTGTCGTGATCACTTAGAATGACAGGCTTTCCGTCCCGATCTTTTACCTGAACTACAGGCCCCTGATCAATGAATAGTCCGACCATCTGCACCACATCATACAAAGAACCTCCTCCGTTGGTACGCAGGTCCAGAACCACCCCATCCACTTTTTGCTCTTTCAGTTTTACCAATTCACGGGCCACATCAACAGAACAACGACTGCCTTTGGGATTGTCAAAATCAGCGTAAAATTCAGGCAGGAAAATATATCCGATCTTTCCTTTATCACTATTTATTATCACACTTCGCGCAAATTTTTCATCCTGCACAATTTCATCCCGGGTTAAAGAAACTATTTTTATGGAACCATCTGTTTTCTTTAATGTGAGTCTGACCTCTGTACCTTTTGTGCCACGGATTAATTTCACGGCTTCATCAACCAGGTATCCCGAAAGATCAACGGGCTCCTGATTCCCCTGTGCTACTTTAAGAATCACATCTCCCACGTTCACCTGACCTGATTTCCATGCAGGGCTTCCGATGAGCAGTGTCGCGATCTTAATATTTCCATCGTCGTCTTTCAGGGAAGCGCCGATACCATAGAAATGACCGCTCATATCCTCATCAAAAGATCTTTTTTCAACCGGTGGCAAATAATCAGTATGAGGATCCATACACTGCACAATGGTCTCAACAAATTCATTGAACTGATCATCTTCGTCCGTTTTTAATTTCAAATGATCATAAAAACGATCCATCGTTTTCATGGCTTTGTCTCTTGCCTCTTTTTCAAGTTCCTCCCTGCTTTTAGCAACATAGCCGGTTTTATTTTTATTTGCTTCCTGCTGATCAATCAGATCAGAATATTTTTCGAGCGTAAGATATTTCAATCGTTTACGCAACTCTTCTTTTCTGTCTGCTTCATTTTTGGGAAAATCAATCCTGTCAAAATCAAGATTCACCGTCTCATCCCTGGAAAAATCAAAAGGCTGGGAAAGAATTTCTTTGGTGAGGTTTTGAATTTCTGACAATCGCTTTTTGTAAATTTCAGTTACAGCAGGAACGAATTGCAGGGGCGCTTTTCCCAAAATTTCATCGTCAATTTTTGTTTCATACTTACGGAGGGCATCAATGTCAGATTGCATCAGCGCTTTTTTTTCGCCGTCTACTTCAGCAAGATATTTTTTGAACACTTCTCTGGAAAAATTGTCGTCGATATTTTTAGGGCTGTAATGAATCTCCTGGAGCATTTCTCCGACATTCTGCAGAATCCTTTCATATTTTGAAGGGGGAGTCGGATCAAAGGCAAGTGTACGGAATGCAAACACCAGGCCTGTACCCAAAACCAATATCACTACTGGTAAATTTCTTTTTTTGATCATATACTTTAACACTTTTAACATAGCTTATCCAAAAATAACGATAAAACAAACCGTATGTTGTAAAATTGAGAATATTAACTGCCAGTTTGTTATAATTTATATGAATGGAATATAATGCCCGATCACTGGGCGATGTAACATTAAAAACCTCCGCGAAAAAAAGCTTTCGCAGATCCTGAAAAAATTTAATCTGCTGCTTATTTCACAAAATGCCCGGAAACAAAAGACCGCCTTGACAATGTCAGGCGGCCGGGGGGTGACTGATGGGTCTCGAACCCACGACCCTCAGAACCACAATCTGATGCTCTAACCAACTGAGCTACAGTCACCGTTTGGCGCAAAGCTAATGGAAATAGGTTTTTCCTCAAAAACAATATGATATTGGAAAACAATTTTTTAAATCTTTTTACAAATCAAAATCTGAAATCTGATGTCGTCATAAACATCACTTCTCGTTATTTTCTTTTACTTAATTCTTTAACAATTTTCCCTCAGATTTTTACCCTTCCATGATGTAAATTGCGCCGTTTGTACATTGAGAAAGAAGATTAAAGAAAAATTAGCAAACCTTTGCAGTGCGAATGAAAAAACTATACATGAAAAGACTTTCGATTTTGATTGGTGTGATTATGTGCAGTTATGTTGCAATAGCACAATATCCTGGGGGAACTGCCGGCGGAGCGAGACGGGGTTTTGGCGGCCAGGTTCCCAGCATAGGACATTTTTATGGGAAGATTGTGGATGAAAAAACCAATAAAGGACTCGATGGTGTATCTGTTCAATTGATTCAAACCAAGTTTGACCAGGCTACCAAAAAAACCAAGGATACTGTTGTTTCGGGAATGATTACTGAATCCAAGGGGAACTTCAGCCTGGAGAACCTCCCGATATTCGGAAATTTCCGTTTGAAAATTACAGCGATCGGATACAAGATCCATGAACAAAAAGTAGGGTTCGACATAAAGTTCCAGCAGGGTATGGATATGCAGCAGGCGTTGAATAATGTGGATAAGGATCTCGGGAATATCAAACTGCAGGCAGACGCTCAAATGTTGGGAGAGGTCGTTGTTACAGGATCCAAACCCTTGGTGCAACTCGGAATAGATAGAAAGATATACAATGTAGAGAAGGATATCAGTGCAGCCGGCGGATCAGCGGTGGACATTATGAAAAATGTTCCTTCCGTTGCGGTAGACATTGACGGAAACGTCACGCTTCGCAACAGTACGCCAACTATTTTTGTCGACGGACGACCCACCACACTCACCCTGGATCAGATACCGGCTGATGCTATTCAGAGTATTGAAATCATTACCAACCCCGGTGCTAAATATGATGCTTCAGGCGGGACATCAGGCATTCTGAATATCGTGCTGAAAAAAAATCGCAAAGCCGGATACAATGGGAATCTGAGAGCGGGTATTGATGAACGTGGTAAATTTAATGCCGGTGGTGACATCAATGTCAAACAGGGTAAAGTCAATGTGTTTGCCAATCTGAATTATAATGAACGTAAGTCCATTACGACCGGTACTACTACCAGAAATACTTTCACGAATAATACGCTGCTTACAGAATATGACAACAATGTGAACAATGGAGCATTCTTATTCGGAAGATTGGGATTAGATTATTTTCTTGATAATCGAAACACGATTTCTGTTTCAGGAACTGCTGTTCATGGTCATTTTACTCCTTATATTCAGAGTGATATCTATGTAGATACGCTCAACGCAAATGGCGACACCACATCGAGCTATACCTACAGGCTTTCCAATACTGCTGTAGATTTCAGGAATATGGGAGGCATGCTTAGCTTCAAACATACTTTCCCACATTCCGGTGAGGAATGGACTGCCGATGCAAACTACAGCAAGGGAACAAACAGCAGCACAAATGTGATCAATTCATATTACTATGATACGAAGGGAAGTCCGCTCTTATCTGTCTATGACCAGCAACAACTGGGATCGGGAACCAACGAATACATTACTGCACAGACTGATTTTGTAAATCCTATCAGCGATAAATCAAAGATAGAAGCCGGAGCAAGAGCTGCAATCCGTAATGTCAGTAGTACAAGCGACCTCGGAGTAATTGATAAGAATGGAAATGTGATCCCCGAACCGCTTTTGTCTTCAGACTACAATTATCATGACAAAGTTTTTGCCGGATATCTTACATATTCGAATGCGATCAAAAACTTCGGTTACCAGTTGGGATTAAGGGCAGAGAGTTCGATGTATAATGGCAAGAGCAACTATGCAACCAAGGATTCGGCTTCAGGAGCTGTAATAGATACAGTGGGTGTTTTCAGCAATGAGTATCCAATCGATCTTTTTCCCAGTATTTTCCTTTCTCAAAAATTAGGTGGCCAACAGGAACTCCAACTCAATTATACACGGCGTATAGACCGCCCGAGTTTCTTCCAGTTGTTTCCATTCACAGATTATTCAGATTCCCTGAACCTGAGCAGGGGAAACCCGAATCTCAAACCGCAATTCACCAATTCATTCGAGCTTTCTTATCAGAAAACGTATAAGGGTAATAACACTTTCCTTGCTTCAGTATATTTTAAATATACCACTGATGTGATTACAAGATATCAAACCAAGGAAACAAATCCCCTGACCGACTCAGTTGTATTTGTCAATACTTATATCAATGGTAATTCGAGTTTTGTCGGAGGGCTTGAACTGATCGGCCGCAATTCCGTAACCAAATGGTGGGACATTACAAGCAATATTAATATTTTCACTTCTAAAATCAACGCCGGCGATAGTATTCAGACCACACCGCAAACCTGGAGCTGGTTTGGAAAGATCAACAACAGTTTCAAACTACCAAAAAATTTCACAATTCAATTGAGCGGCGATTATACCTCAAAGACAGTATTGCCTCCCGGAGGTAGTGCGGGCACTACCTCAACTGGTGGCAGAGGTTGGGGTCCAACAGTGAGCGGAAACTCACAGGGATATTCCAATCCTACCGGCGGAGTGGATATTGCAGTTAAATATGAATTCCTTAAAAATAAAGCGGCATCCATTACACTCAGCGTAAGTGATATCTTCCGCACGCGTGTAAGCGATGTCTTCACAGATGCTTCCTATTTTACACAGGAAGTGTACAGGAGAAGGGATCCGCAGTTCTTCCGCTTGCAATTCAATTACAGGTTTGGAAAATTTGACGCCAACCTGTTCAAACGCAAAAATCAAAAGGGAGATCTGGACAGCATGCAGAACAGTATGCAGGGTGTGCAACAATAAAACAGAACAGGAACAGTCATAAAAGTATCAGGGTTGGGAGTAAGTCCCAACCCTATTTTTTTAGATCACATGTTCTTCTTTATAATCGTACTGTTCTTTTATTTTTTTGATCAACTCACTGAGATCGGCTTTTTTATTTGTATTTCTTTCACCTTTTTCCCAATGTTCAATTTCATCGTTGATATGCTTACTTTGAAGTGCTGACAATTTTTCTATGATCTCATCCGAAACCTGCTTTTTCTTTTCATACATGCTGTTCAGCTTATCAAATACCAATTGTTTATTTTTTCTTATTTCATTTTCCGATTCAGCCATTTGTATCAATTCTGTTTTTGCCAAAGCCACATCATAAGGGCCTGCGTGCATGATCAGTTTGGACAGGATCGGACCCGTTTCAATTAAAATAATCAACAACGAAATGAAAAAGCCCGCCCAGAAAACACTGCTTTCGCTGTCGGAGAGGTCTGTCAATGCTTTATTGCGCTCGAGAAATCCGACATTTGCGGTTGCTGCTGCTTCGTATTGCCTGCGTTTTGCTTCCATTTGAGCATTTGCATTTTTCAAAATACTGTCCTGGTAACCGATTTGAGGAACGAGTGATTGTAATTCGGGCGTGAATTGTTGCAATGCCGCATCATAAGCCTGTTTCTTCATCAGCGTCAGGTTTTTAATTCCACGCTGCATGGATCCGCCTGTTCCGTCGGCTTCCTGTATATATGACTGTTGCAAATGATGCAGGCTGTCTTCAAGAGCCTGCTTTCTTGCGGTCAAATTTTCCCTCTCCTTCCCCGCCTGCATCAAAATATTTTTATTTTCTGTTTGCAGAAGACTGTCATTAAGTAAAATCTTTTTATGCCGGTTCTCTACGACTTTTGTATTAATTTCTTTTTCGAATATTTTTAATTCCAGCGGCCGCGCAATGGTAATGCTTATCAAAACAGCCAGCAGAATTCTGGGAACAGCCATCCAGACTTGTTTTTGAACAGATACGCCATATTTCCTCATGGTGGAAACAAGAAAGCGGTCGAAATTGAAAATAATAAGTCCCCAAACAACAGCAAATAAAATAGCGTACAGAATATTGTCGAATACGCTGTACACTGCGTAGCCTGCCGATAACGAAGCAAGCACAAAGGTCGCCAGGATTACACCTCCCAGCCCCGCATATTTGGTATGTTCGGAAGGGAAATCTTTTAACAATTTCTGGTGAGCCCCCGCACACCACCACAGGAAATGTCCATTTTTGTTTTTGTTCCCCGAAAAGGAATCGTAAGTGTACAGGCCATTCTGCCTGCCATTGTCAATAGAAGCCATAGGTTTGCTATTACAGTGAAAATAAAATTGTGGATAAGCGTTGAAGTGGGAACAAAAGAGAAACGCGAAAACTGACCGGAAATTGTAAAAGAAAAGCTAAAAGCGAAATCACCCTTAATACAGGAGATCATATGGTTGAAATAGCAATCCCGTTATTCTTAAGATGCTGATGTATACATACTGCGTAATCGTTGGCATGATTCGTATCTCCATGAATACAAATGGTGTCAGCAATAACCTGGATTTTTTTGCCTGATACCGACAAAATCTGACTTTTTTTAACAGCACAATAAGCCTGCTCCGCTGCTTCTTCCGGATTGCCCACCATCGAATTGGGCTCATTTCTCGGGCTCAGACTTCCGTCATCGCGATAGGTCCTGTCAGCAAATACTTCGTTTGCAAATTTGATTTGATAATTCCCGGCAATAGTCTTCATTTTGCTTCCACTCAATCCGTACAGAATCAATGACAAGCCGGATTGACAAATTGCTTCACAAATAATTACACTCAACTCTTCATCCCATGCCGCTCTGTTGTACAATGCCCCATGTGGTTTGACATGATGCAAACGATACCCAAATTCCTCGCAAATATTTTCCAATGCCACGATCTGTTCTATGATCATGTCAAGAAGATCCCCAGGTTTTATCACAGAGTGGAGAATATCTGTTCTTCCAAAATTTTTTCTGTCGGGATATGATGGATGTGCACCGATGGCAACTCCGTTTCCAATCGCAAGTTCGACGGTTTGCCGCATACTATTCGAGTCACCTGCATGATAACCACAGGCAATATTTGCAGAACTGATATAAGACATGATGGAGCTGTCATTTGGGAAGCCTTCACCCATATCACAATTCAGATCAACCTTCAGCATACCATTTCATTTAAATGCGCGAGGCAGGCTCTTTGTAATATTTTCAATTCCTGCTGTTGACTGATCAATAGCTTCTCGGCTGTTTCGATATCCGTTATTTTGAAGTGGAGATTATCGCCAGGACAAAGCTGCGCCAGTTTCGGCAAATGTGCTGAGATGACATGACCAATGCGCGGGTAGCCACCTGTTGTCTGATGATCAGCCATTAGAACGATTAACTGGCCGTCTGGCAACAATTGCAGCGTTCCAAAGTTTACAGCAGTCGAGAGCAGTTCCATTGGATGATCCAACGCCAGTGAAGACCCTTTCAGATGATATCCCATCCTGTCCGACAAGGGGAGGATAACAAAATTATTTTCAAAAACCTGTCGCTGGGAATCTGATTTCAGGTTTTCCCATTCATTTCCCTTTGTTATTAAAATTTCATTTTGATGATGATACACATTTCGGACATCGGCCTGCCAGGGCAATATGCGGAGATTTTTTTCTTCAGGCAAAAGTCCGGCAAAATAAATTGTATTTTCTTTCAGCCTCAGCTCATCTCCTTTCTTTAAGGGCTGCCCTTTGTATCCCCCTACCACGGCTTTCAAATTAGTGCTGTAGCTATTCAGCCATTTTTCAGCGCATATCCCGCCATGCACACTCAGGTAACATCGGGAACCATAGTTCAATTCCGGGAAATGCAATAAAGTATTCTTTCGGGCAATAACAGGATGCCATAAAGGGATGGCTTCATCATTCAGCATGGGCGTAAAATCAGCCCCCGTGACAGCTATCATCACATTCTGTTCAAATAAAATCTGCGGCCCGGGAAAATGAATTTCGATAACGGCTTCAGTGCAACAATTTCCAACCAGCATATTCGCTACCTGCAAAGCGTAAGGGTCCATTGCTCCTCCCGGATTAATTCCCCAATTGCCATAACCAATACGGCCAATGTCCTGTACAGTGTCGAGTAACCCCGGTTTGATAAATGATAATGACATTTTATTAAATGCATGCAATGAATGCCTGCATGTGTTTGTTGCTTAGCGTTTCAACTGTTGCCACTCAGGAATTCCTTTTTTGAAATGGCATAGAACCGGACTTTGTTCCCTGCCTGCAACACAACCGGCGGCGAAGCTGCTGCATCAAATAATTTCAGAGGTGTTCTTCCGATTATCTGCCATCCGCCCGGGCAATTCAATGAATAAATGCCTGTCTGACTACCGGCTATGCCTACACTACCGGCAATAACCGGGACAGGTTTTGGCTTCCTGGGGATAATTAATTTTTCATCAACTTCTGCGAGGTAAGAGAACCCGGGCAAAAAACCGATCATATAAACATAGTAAATTTTTGATGAATGGAGTTGAATGATTTGATCTATGCTTAAATTCTTTTCTTTTGATATATAAGCCAGATCACGACCGAATTCTTCATCATAACAAACGGGAATAGAAATAACAGGTTCGACATTTTCCTCATTCCCTGCCTCCGATTGGAGCCAGGCCTCCTCCAGCTTTTGCTTCACAAATTCGAATACAGAAGAGGAAAATAAATACCTGCTTTTGATCACAAAGGGATCATATAAAACAGAAACCGCGCAATAAGAAGCAATAACATCTTTCAACCCTTCAAACCGATGCATTAATAACCATTGCTGTATAGCC
>DATJWE010000189.1:0-9919 GCA_035501475.1 Puia sp.
TTCTGTTTCGAAATCCATGGAAATCTGGGGTAGTGTTTTCATGCTATGCAATTCAATTACAAAAACTGTTCCGTTCAATAAAGATACAATTGTTAAATATAGAGCAATAAGAAATCCGGGAAATTTAAAAAATAAAGATCATTGACTGATAATCAATGAATGTTTATGGGCAATTCAAGCGATACCCAATTCAATGTCGGGAGCTGGTTATATCCTGTTCATTAATCGAAACTCTGGTTGCTTGAAGAAGCCAGTTTGAGCAGTCGGTCGTACTGTTCGGGAGTAATGTCATTATAAAAATAATATACGGGATCAACCGGCTCCCCGTTGCGATGCACTTCATAATGGCAATGAGGTCCTGTGCTTTTGCCGGTATTTCCTACCCAGCCGATCACTTCGCCCCGTTTTACTTTTTGCCCCGGCCTTACCTTCACCCTGAACATATGCCCGAATAAAGTCGAATACCCATATCCGTTATTAATCACAACATGGTTGCCATAACCATTGCCTGTATTGCCGGCTACTTCAACCGTACCATTGGCTGTGGCATAAATCGGGGTTCCCTGTGGCGCAGCAAAATCAAGCCCGGCGTGGAATTTGGTGGTTTTATATACCGGGTCGATCCGGTATCCGAAACCGGAGGCGATGCGTTTGAGGTCCTTATTGCTGACGGGCTGAATGGCAGGGGTACAGGCCAGCAACTGTTCCTTGTTCTTAATAAAATTGTTTATCTCGTTATAAGATTTGCTCTGGTAATTAATTCTGGACGACAGGTTATTCAGTGAAGTGGCAATGGAAGTCGCCAGGTTGTCCTGGTCCATGCTTTGCACCAATTGAACTTCCTGTTCCTGGGCAAGCGCCCTGGCCCTTGCACTGTCGGGAATAGGGTTGGCTTCGAATATAGACCGGTAAACACTGTTGTCTCTTTTTTCCAGTTCACCCATTTGCTCCTGCAGTTTTTTTACCTTTTCATTCAGTACATAATAATCATCTTTCAACACATCATTTTTTTGCATGAGCCTTTTTTCATTGGCGGAAGGGAAATAACGATAGGCGAGAGAAACAAGGATAAGTGCGGTAACAATTGATGCCGAAAAAAAACCAAGTACGCGCAACAGGGTTACGCGCAACGGAGTCTCCAGTTTTTCATATCTGAGCGTATTGGTATTATAATAGTACTTGATCTTCTTCATGATTCAAGCCGGTCATTCAAATGGTATCGTTAATGAAACAAGATGAATTGCTGTAACTTTGCAGCACTCTTGTAAAACTCAGCTTACAAATATAACAGTACCAATCGATATAACAACCAATAATCAGCCTGTTTTAACATGATGACCAGTGACGAGATAAGAAAAAAATTCCTGGAATTCTTCGAATTGAGAGGCCATACCATTGTCCCTTCCGCCCCCATTGTAATAAAAAATGATCCCACCCTGCTGTTCACCAATGCCGGGATGAACCAGTTCAAAGATTATTTCCTGGGCAATAAAAAATCTCCATATTCAAGGGTGGCAGATACGCAGAAATGTCTGCGCGTTAGTGGCAAACACAATGATCTGGAAGAAGTTGGTGTAGATACTTATCATCACACCATGTTCGAAATGCTGGGCAATTGGAGCTTCGGGGATTATTTCAAAAAAGAAGCCATTGCCTGGAGCTGGGAATTGCTGACGGGGGTTTATGGAATTGAAAAAGATCGTTTATATGTCACCGTTTTTGAAGGCGATAAAAAGGAAAACCTCCCTAAAGACGAAGAAGCTTATATTGAATGGAAAAAATGGATTGTGGAAGACCGCATTTTGATGGGAACCAAGAAGGATAATTTTTGGGAGATGGGCGATACCGGCCCCTGCGGTCCGTGTACTGAAATCCACGTGGATTGCAGGCCTGAGTCAGAAAGAAAAAAAATAGACGGAAAGACCCTCGTGAATGCAGACAATCCCCAGGTGATCGAAATATGGAATAATGTATTCATTCAATTTAACCGCTCGAAAGATGGAAGCCTCGAACCACTTCCGGCAAAACATGTCGATACAGGATTGGGGCTGGAAAGACTGGTTCGTGTGTTGCAAAACAGGCAGAGTAATTATGATACGGATTTGTTTACGGGAACAATTGCAAAAACAGAAACAATAGCAGGGAGGAAATATAAAAACGGCGATGATAAAGAAAGTGTGGCATTCAGGGTCATTGCAGACCATATACGCGCAATCGCGTTTACAATCTCTGATGGGCAATTGCCTTCGAATACAGGTGCGGGTTATGTTATCAGGAGAATTTTGAGAAGAGCAGTTCGATATTATTATTCTTATCTCGACTATAAGCAGCCATTATTGTTTCAGCTGATTCCTTTATTGGCAAAACAATTTGAAAATGTATTTCCTGAACTGCAAAGACAAGTAGATTTTGTGTGCAAAGTAACTAAAGAAGAAGAAGAAACATTTTTGAGAACATTGGAAAAAGGGCTAGTACGATTTGAAATGTTTATATCATTGGAAGGATTAAAACTGTTTAAAGAGGGAAAGAAAGAGGCTTATATTTTACCTGGCGAAATAGCTTTTGAACTTAATGATACATATGGTTTCCCAATAGATCTTACTCGGTTAATTGCAAGAGAAAGAGGCCTAACTGTGGATGAAATTGGTTTCGAAAATGAAATGCAAAAACAAAAGCAACGTTCCCGCGCCGCTACTGCCATCGACACCGAAGACTGGATCGACATCAATAAAAACGGTTCTACAAAATTTATCGGCTATGATTTCCTGGAAGTCCATACCAAAGTGAGCCGTTACCGGAAAGTGAAAGCCAAAGGAAAAGAAGCTTTTCAGCTCGTGCTTGAGACGACTCCTTTTTATGCGGAAAGCGGCGGCCAGGTTGGTGATACCGGGATTCTAAAATTCGGCAATGAATCTATCGAAGTGATCGACACTAAAAAAGAAAATGACCTGATCATTCATTTCACACAAAAACTTCCGGCTGATATTGATGAAGATGTCTGGGCAAAAGTGGATCCGGTCAAGAGAAAAAATACCGCCATTCACCATACCGCCACTCACCTGCTTCATGCAGCGCTAAGAAAAATTTTGGGCACTCATGTCGTGCAGAAAGGCTCCCTGGTGAATGAAGAACACCTGCGTTTTGATTTTTCTCATTTTGCAAAAACCAGCGATGAGGAATTGGAAAAAATTGAAGCGCTGGTGAATGAAAAGATCAGGGAAAATATTCCGGTTGTGACCAGGGAAATGCCGAAGGAGGAAGCGTTGAAACTCGGCGCCATGGCCCTGTTTGGAGAAAAATATGGAGACATTGTGCGGGTCGTGATTATTGATCCGGCTTATTCCATTGAATTATGTGGCGGAACGCATGTCGGCTCAACAGGCGAACTTGGTTTTTTTAAAATAAAACATGAAACGGCTGTAGCCGCCGGTGTTCGTCGCATCGAAGCGGTGAGCGGGATAATGGCCGAAAAATACATCAGCGCCCAAATCAGTGAAATCCGTGCAATCCGTGAGATGCTGAAAAACCCAAAAGAGCTTGACAAAGCTGTGGAAAGTCTTTTCTCCGAAAACAATGAGCTGAAGAAAAAAATGGAATCGTTCGAAGCAAAACAGATACAGTCCATAAAAAATGAATTGCTGAAAAAAACGGCCAAAGTAAACAACCTGGCTTTTATTGGCGAGCAGGTGGAAGTAAACAACCCCGACTCCCTGAAGAAGATTTGTTTTGAATTAAAAAACGAGTTGAAAAACTATGCTGTTATTTTGACTTCGAATATTAATGGTAAATCCCATGTAGCCCTACTATTTGATGAAGAAACTGCGATTAATAAGAATCTTGATGCTTCCAAAATCATCAAAGAAAATATTGCTCCCCTGATCAAAGGCGGAGGCGGAGGTCAGAAAACACTTGCTACAGCCGGGGGGCAGGATCCTTCTAATTTGCGAAACGTTATTGAGACTGTGAAAAATCTTCTATCCAAATAATTGGTTGACCAACTGTCCCAATGACTTTATTGAGCCAATGTGGTAAATTTTACCACAGAGGGTCATAGCACATAGGAACACACGGGTTTCGGAATTCCCAAAACCTAAGATTCCGTTAAAATCAATCGATCGCCAACGAATTATTTCGTATTTCCAAAAAATCATTATATTTGAAATACGAAACTTGACGTAGTTACAGTCATTAAAATTTTTATCATGAAACAATATCTTCTAAAAATTTCAGGATTGGCAGCCATCATCCTGTTGTTACATGGCAGCAGTTTTGCCCAGGATGAAAACGACAACAATTCAAAACCCAAGATTAAACTCGATGACAATGATGAGATCATCATTAAAAAGAAAGGCGATAAGACCAATAAGGTGACCGTTGAAGTCAATAACGGACAGGTATCGATCAACGGAAAACCAGTTGAATTCAAAGATGGACATGCGTACATTGACGGAAAAATGATTGAGGATTCGGATGGATATAAAATTATTATCCGCGAAAATGATTTCGATGGAGATGTTTTTGAATTCGCACCACCCCGCTCTCCTTACCGTGGAGGCACCTGGAGCATCAATAGCGAGAGAGCTTTTCTGGGAGTGAGTACTGAAAAAGCTGATGCAGGCGGAGTCTCGATTGAAGAAGTAACGAAAGGGAGTGCTGCAGAAAAAATAGGATTGAAAAAAGGAGATATCATTACCAAAATCGATGATACGAAGATTGACGATCCGCAAGAGTTGACCGAAACAATCCGCAAGCACAAACCGGAAGATAAAGTAGTAGTTACTTATAAGAGAGACGGCAAGGAACAACAAACCACCGCCATATTGGGAAAACAGCAAACAAATTTTGCCTATAGTTTTGCCATGCCTAAAGTCCGGGAAAATATCATGGTTAACCCAGACATACGTGGACCATTTCCTCGTGGCTTTGTATGGAATGACGAAAGCCCGAGGCTGGGGATCAAGGCCCAGGATACGGAAGAGGGAAAAGGAGCCAAGGTGCTGGATGTGGATGACGACTCTCAGGCAGCCAAGGCCGGCATCAAGGAAGGAGATATCATTACTCAATTTGACGGTAAGGAAGTAACCAGCGCAAATCAACTGGCTGAACTCGCCCGTGCCAGCAAAGCAAAAGCATCAGTAAAAGTTAGGCTGAATCGTAAAGGAAAAATCCAGGATGTCATAGTAAAGACTCCAAAAAAATTAAAAACTGCTGAACTGTAAAAAAACAGTACTACAGAAGATAAGGTGCGCCGCGTTCCGATGCAGCGCACCTTATCTTTTATATGTACTTTTAAATCCAAAATATCAGCCATGCAAAAATATTTTCTCACAGGGTTCTTTCTGTTCCTTTTCTTTTTTTCCTACAGTCAGTTTTTCGACCAAGAACAACCTTTTGCCCACACATTTTCTATCGTAGCCCGCGATCCGGCCACCGGAGAATTGGCGGTTGGCGTACAAAGTCATTGGTTCAACGTGGGTGCCCTTGTGCCCTGGGCCGAAGCAGGAGTTGGAGCCATAGCAACACAATCTTTCATTGATAAATCATATGGATACAAAGGATTGTTGTTATTGAAACAGGGATTTACAGCACAGCAGGCTTTGGATAGTCTCACGAAGGCTGACCCGGGAAGAGAGGTCCGGCAGGTGGCGATTGTAGACAGCAAAGGAAATGTGGCAGCGCATACTGGTAAAGGTTGTATTCAGTATGCATCCCATATCAAAGGAGATAATTTTAGCGTACAAAGTAATATGATGCTGGGCAACCAGGTTTGTCAGAATATGGCTGCAGCATTTACCAAGACAGCAGGAAAGCCTTTGGCAGAAAGAGTTTTGGCTGCTCTCGATGCCGCCCAACAGGCAGGAGGAGATATTCGGGGAAAACAAAGTGCAGCCCTCGTTGTTGTTCCTGCACATTCCAGCGGAAAGCCCTGGAATGACAGGACCATTGATGTCAGAGTGGATGATAATCCAAATCCTTTAACTGAGCTTCGTAGATTATACAGAGTCCAGGTTGCCTATCTGCACATGAACAACGGAGATCTGGCCACAGAAAAAAATGATATGCCTGGTGCCATGCGGGAATATGGAGAAGCAATGAAAATGTTTCCCGACAATCTGGAAATGAAATACTGGACAGCCATTACCCTGGCTAATAATAAAGAAGTTGATAAAGCGCTTTCCATGTTAAAAGAAGTTTTTGCAAAAGATAAGAACTGGAAAGAACTAACCCGCCGCTTGCCTTCAGTGAACCTCTTAACTGTAAGTGATGCTGATTTGCAACGAATTTTGGCACTTTGAAAATTGATGTTTTATATAGTTTGCCATTCGTCAATTTGACGGTACGAAATACGGACCGAATGAGGTAAATTTGCCGTCTTCTTCCGGGCTGTAAAGCGGGAAGTAAAATTGAATGTTTTCTCGGTATGAAAAATATGAAACGGTAATTGGGCTTGAAGTCCATGCTCAATTATTGACACAAAGCAAGTTGTTTTGCAGCGACAGTGCGGCTTTTGGCGGAGAACCCAATACACATATCAGCCCTGTTACACTCGGATATCCGGGCACTTTACCTGTGCTCAACAAAAAAGCTATCGAGTTCGCTATTAAAATGGGACTGGCCTGTCATTGCGAGATTGAGCGCGTGAATTATTTCGCACGCAAAAATTATTTTTATCCCGACTTACCCAAAGGATACCAGATCTCTCAACATACTACTCCTATCTGCAAAGGAGGCTTTGTAAAAATAAAGACCACCGGTGGTGAAAAGAATATTCTCCTCAATCGTATTCACCTGGAAGAAGATGCAGGGAAAAGTCTGCACGATCAGGATCCGAACAATACCTGCCTCGATTTTAATCGCGCCGGAGTGCCACTAATTGAAATTGTTACAGAACCCTGCCTTGGTAGCGGAGATGAAGCTTATGCATATCTTACTGAATTGAGAAGGCTTCTTCGCTATCTCGAAATTTGTGACGGGAATATGGAAGAAGGAAGTATGCGCTGCGATGCCAATGTTTCAATCCGTAAAAAAGGAGAAACCAGGCTGGGAACAAAAGTGGAAGTAAAGAATCTGAATTCAATTCGTAACGTGAAACGGGCTATTGAATACGAGGCGCAGAGAATGATTGAAGAAGTTGAAAATGGGAGATCAGTCATCCAGCAAACAAGAAATTTTGATGCTGATACCGGAACCAGTTTTGCGTTGCGGTCTAAAGAAGAGGCGAATGATTACCGCTATTTTTCCGACCCTGATCTTCCGGCTTTTCGTGTAACGGACGATCTTCTGGAAAATATCAGCAAAACCATTCCTGCCCTGCCGGAGGAACTCATTGCAAAGTATACTACCCGGCTGATGCTGCCTGAATACGATGCCCGGGTCATTGCAGATGATAAAGAAACGGTTGATTATTTTGAAGAATTGATAAAAAAGACTTCTAACTATAAAGCCGCATCGAACTGGATACTGGGGCCAATAAAATCCTGGCTGAATGAAAACAATATTTCGATAAAAAATTTCTCTGTTGTGCCAGAGAAACTTGCCCGACTTATTCAACTGGTCGATGAAAATAAACTGAGTTTTTCTATTGCATCATCCCGCATTCTTCCGCAACTGGTCAGGGAACCCCACCGCGATCCGCTGCAGCTTTCAGAAGACATGAATTTATTGCAAAGCTCGGATGCCGATGAGGTGGCATTATGGGTACAGCAGGCGCTCGCCAAAATGCCGGACAAAGTCGCTGAATACAAAAAAGGAAAAAAGGGATTGATTGGCCTTTTTGTGGGAGAAGTGAAAAAAATATCCAAAGGAAAGGCAGATCCTAAATTAACTAACAAGTTATTATTGGAAAAACTGGAACAATAAAAATAATTCGTGTAATCTGATAAAATTCGTGCAATATATGTTCAAAAAATTTTTAGTGCTGGCATCTTCTGCAATGCTTTTGCTTATTATTTCATGTAAACATGCAGCGAAAAATAGTTTTCAGGTAAATGTGAGTTTTGCTAATGCTGATAAACTGAGCGCGTTCACCGATGTAAAATCCATCAAGGTATACTTAGAAGAAATTTCTTTCGGCAAGGATCAGCCTCCCGTTGCGCTCGATTCAGCCAGGCTTCCCGGTAACAACGGTAAAATAAGTTTAAAAGGCATTGGCCGCCCCCAGGGTATTTATGAATTGGTTTTTGGCGAGAACATGCAACCGATACCTCTGATCAACGATGCAGAACAAATAAAATTGAATGTGGATTTTTCCAAGGATGATTACTACCAGGTCGATGGTTCTGAAGCCAGCAAACAATTGAAGGACCTGATCACCACATTCGGCAAAAAGAATTATGAAATTGAGCAATCATCTGCTGATCTTGACAGCCTGAAGATTTCAACCGCCCCCGACAGCCAGTCTCTTGCTTCTGCCGCGCTGGCAAGAAACCAGGCAATTGATGATCTGAATAATTATTTGAAACATTTTATAAGCACGACTTCCAACGCTACACTTGGCGTACTGGCTTTGAGTTGGGCATCCCGCAGTTTGCCTTCATCTGACTTTGAAGCGTCTTTGAATGGGCTTCAGAAAAAATTCCCCGATAACATAGCTCTGAAAAGTATGGCAGGCAGTTTTCGTGCACAACAACAGGAACAGGCAGCCGCAGAACAAAAGCTAAGCGATAATTCCTGGGTCGGGAAAGAGGCTCCGGATTTTAGTCTTCCAGATATAAATGGAAAGAAAATTTCTCTTTCTTCATTCAGGGGAAAATATGTGCTTGTTGATTTTTGGGCGAGCTGGTGCAGACCCTGTCGCGCCGAAAATCCAAATGTGGTTGAAGCCTATAATCGATTTAAAAATAAAAATTTTACGATACTTGGTGTTTCCCTCGACAAAGAAAAGGATGCATGGAAACAAGCTATTAAAGACGATAAGCTGGCCTGGACACAGGTTAGTGATTTAAAATACTGGAACAGTGAAGTGGTTAACACGTTCAAAATTGATGGGATTCCTTTCAATATATTGGTAGATCCGGAGGGAAAAATAATTGGCCAGGAATTGCGCGGCCCTGATCTGGAAAATAAATTACAGGAAGCATTAAAATAGTGTAGCTATCAACAGCAAATCGTTCTTCACTTTTATTTATTCCTGTTTAATGATATTAGAAGCGCCGGCAGGAAAATAAGATTGGTCAAAGTAGCCATTACCAATGTGAGTGAAGTCAGCCAGCCAAGTGCTTGCGTCCCCCCAAATTCACTGAAACAAAAAATGATAAAGCCGGCAATTAATACCATGGAAGTATAAATGATGCTGATACCGGTGCTGTGAATCGTATTGATTACTGTTTGTTTCGCGGAGGAATGTCCGTGCCTGAGATCCTGTTTGTAGCTCACAAGAAAACGGATGGTGATGTCGATCGCAATTCCCAGGGCAATGCTGAAAACAAGTACTGTAGAGGGTTTCAGCGGAATGCCTGTCCAGCCCATTACACCTGCTGTGATGACTAAGGGAATGACATTGGGAATAAGAGAACACAATAATATCCGGAGTGATTTGAATAAGTAAAGCATACAGATAGCGATCAGGATAAAGGCCCAGATTATACTTTGCTTGAGACCATTGATAATAAATGCACTTCCTGCAAGAAAAGTCACACTACTTCCGGTAAGTTCAATTCTGTACTTGGTCGAGTCAAATAATTCTGCAGATTTTTTTTCAATACTGTTCAATATTCCAGGCAGGCGTTCCGTGCCAACATCGGCCATATTCACACTGATACGGGCTTCCTGGCCGGTACTGTCGATAAAACTTTTCAATAATTTGTTTAAGCTGCCCGATCGTGTATTGCTGTCGGGTTTGCTGTTGATATAGGGAGCAAGAAAACTGATTTCGAGTTCATTGCTCGGCACCCCATAGTCGGAACTGTCGCCATGATAA
>DATJWE010000190.1:0-34888 GCA_035501475.1 Puia sp.
CGCTATAAATAGTAAAAAAACTTTATTATATTGTTCCAGTTTTTAACTAAAAATCCAGCAATATGAAAAAGTATTTGTTATCTGCCCTATTAGTGGTGTTCGTTTCAGGAATTACATTGGCCAGTGCTAACGGGAAAAGGCCCCCCATGAAAAAGCATTATGCACATCACACGCATCACAAGCATCATCATCACCATCATCCCCATCATAAATAAATAATAGAGGCAGAACTTTCCAAAAGGGATAAAAAAATTAAACCCCGTAAGTACGGGGTTTTTTATTGTCTTTTGTAACTGATTATTTTGAAAGAACCGGTTTGGTTTTAGAAGAAGGAGGTGTAACCGGAGTATCAGCTTTACCTAATGGTTTATTGCGTGCAAGATCCACCAGCACAGGAGCCGCAACAAAGATGGATGAATAAGTACCCGTAATTACTCCAATCAACATAGCAAACGCAAAACCGCGCGTCACTTCGCTACCAACCAAAAAGAGAATCAGTATGGTCAGGAATACCGTGAGTGAAGTCATGACGGTTCTACTCAATGTATCGTTTACTGCTTTATTGATGATCTCTGATTTGGTAGCTCCCTTCATGAGCCTGCTGTCTTCTCTTATCCTGTCAAACACAATCACTGTATCATTCATTGAAAAACCGATTACCGTCAGGATTGCAGCAATAAAATGCTGATCGATCTCCATCGGGAAAGGAACAATATTTTTGAGATATGAAAAAACAGCAAGTATCACAAAGACGTCATGTAAAAGTGCAATGATTGTTCCCAAAGAATATCTCCAGTCGTTGAAACGGATGAAAATATAAAAGAAGATAATAAGCAATGCAAATATGGTGGCTTTTACCGCACCAGATTTTAGATCATCCGAAATAAAAGGGTCTACTTTCTTTGATTGCTGGATATACTTGTTTGTGTTCACAAATTCCTGTTCCGTGGCGCTCGCAGGTAAAAAACCCTTTAGCCCGCTGAACAGTTTGCTTGCAACGGTCGAATCTGCTATATGTCCTTCCTGCTGTACCAGATAATCAGTCGTGATTTCTAACTGCTCATTCGAACCATAGGTCTTTACTTCCGGGAACTTGCCAAAAACTTTGTTTAGTTCATCCTTCACTGCCTGATCGCTTACGGGTTTAGCGAATTTTACAACATAACTGTGGCCGCCAAGGAATTCAACTCCTTTTTTAAATCCGTTGAAGAATGAACCTACTCCCAATATGAGCACGACAATTGAAATTCCGTACGCTACTTTCCTGTATTCAATAAATTTAAAGCTTGCATGTTTGAAAATGCGGCTTGAAAGAGAAGTGAAATATTTGAAATGGCGATTTTTGTTTGTATAAAAATCCGTGATCAGTCTTGATACGAGAATTCCGCAGAATAATGACAACACGATACCGAGCATCTGCGTGGTAGCAAATCCCAATACCGGACCGAGACCGAAGTAAGCAAGAATGGCAGCTGTCAGGAAGGTTGTAACGTGAGCATCCAATACCGGAGCCAGCGATCGTTTGTATCCATCGCTTACGGCTAACTGATAGCTCTTGCCTCTTGTAAGCTCTTCCTTGATACGTTCAAAAATAATTACGTTCGTATCCACGGCCATACCGATAGTAAGTACCAGACCGGCAATACCGGGCGCTGTCAGGGTTGCATGCAATGCGCTCAACACCCCAATTGTAAAGAGAAGGTTTAATATCAGGGCCGTATTCGCTACCCATCCTGCTGTGTTATAATAAATCAGCATTAAAGTGAAAATCACAAGGAATGAAATAGTGAAAGCCATCGCTCCGCCATGCACTGCTTCTTTACCCAGGGTTGGACCTACGACCTGTTTCTGTACAATTCTCGCCGGGGCATTGAGTTTTCCTGAGTTGAGAATATTGGCCAGGTCCTGTGCTTCTTCAACAGTTTGCGAGGAACTTCTTCCACCTCCCATGGTGATCTGGGAATTGCCTCCGGTAATCGGTCCATTGACAAACGGTGCTGAATAGACGACATCATCCAACACGATTGCGATGGGTTTACCGACATTATCTGCTGTCATTTTCGCCCAGATATCTGCTCCATGGTTATCCATGCTCATTTCCACTACGACGCCACCGGTCACGGGATCATAATCCTGTCTTGCATTATTCTTGATTGATTCGCCTTCAATTTTTGCTTTATCGCTGTTCAGTACGGTTTTGATTGCATACAATTCCAGCTGGGGAATTAATTTTCCATTTTCATCTCTTTGCTGCTTGCCCCACAGAAATTTTATATTGGCAGGGAATTGATTTCTGACTACCGGGTTACTTAAATAACTGTTTACAATAGCTGTATCTTTTAGAAAAGCTTCGCCGATAAATGCATAATAGCTGGCCTGACCTGTTTTAGGATCCTGGCGAGGCTGTGCAAAATGCAGGACCCTGAAAAGAGGATTTTGATTCAGTGCACTGGTCAGGGTATCTTTTTTGGATGAATCTGATTTAGCGATCAAGGCGGTATCTTTCACTCCGTTCAGGTAATTCTGCAAAGCCTTATCTGCATTTTGAATTGAAGTAGCCAGTTCACTGATATTGTAAACTTCCCAGAATTGCAAATTCGCTGTCGACTGCAGGTAACTACTTACTCTTTCAGGATCTGTCGCACCTGCGAGTTCTACTGTGATAATTCCTTTGTTATAGTCAGCATTGATAAGAGGTTGGGCAACTCCGAATTTATCAATTCGCTTGGCCAATACCTGGAAGGTTTGTTTCATGGCCGCAGAAGCCTGGTCCTTTATATAACTGATCACACCGGCATCAGAAGATTCGAATTTTAAATTGTTTCTATTGCTATTGGCAAAATAAGGCGCGAGGCTGCCATTCGGATTGATCTCTTTAAATGCCTGAGCAAAAAGATCAATAAAATTTTCGCCACCACTGGTCAATTTTTTTTGCTGGGCAAGGGCTATCGATTTGAGTAAAATCGGATCCCGGGGATTATTTGCCAATCCCTTGATCAATCCATCCAAAGCAACGTCAAGCGTAACATTTATACCTCCCTGAAGGTCCAGGCCCAACAACAATTCGCTTTCCTTCGACTTCTGGTAGCTTGTTCCCCACCAGGTGATTTTAGTATCTTTTGTGCTGTCGAGTAATCTGTTCAGCCTGGCTTTATACAGTTCATCCAGCGTATCCTGATACACAGCCTGTGCTTCCTTATCGCCAGGATATTTTTTATCTGCAGAAGGATATAAATTATGGATATATCGCTTTGCTTTGTCCTGCATGGCTGATTCATGCTTGTTCACAAACCAGGTAAAAGAAAGCTGGTAAACAGAAATAACAATCAGTAAAGCAGCAAAAATGCTAACCAGGGCTCTCATTGGGAATAATATTATTTTTTAGGACGGCAAAGATAGGTTTTAGAATTGATAATTAGACAATAAGAGAGTCAAATATTTGGGATCAGTTGACAGTTGACAGTTAACAGTTTAGGGTCAGTTTACTGTCATCTGTCAACTATCAACTGTCATCTCTCAACTGTTGCTTACATTTTCCTATTTTCATATTTTCAAATCATTAGTGGATGAAGTTTTATTTCCTTTGGTTCCTGGTTCCCGGCTTGTTTGGTTTTATCAAATATTTGCATTCTCCAGGTCATCATCCATCAACAAGGATCTTCATCATTCAGTCAGATACTTCGCGCGACAATATTTTTCTCGAAGAGCTGATGAAAAAATACCCACAGTATTTCGACAGGATCCTGCGTCAACGCGATTCATTGAGAGTTCAGATCATCTATACACAGATCGATCGGGATGCAAAAAATAATCCTTCTTTTAAAAATTATTATTTTAATGTAAATCCCAACAAATATTTTTATCCTGCATCAACCGTTAAAATGCCCGTTGCCTTGCTGGCCCTGCAAAGACTGCAAGAACTCAGGTTACCTGGCCTGAATAAATACAGCAGTATGGTAACAGAAAAAGCATACAGCGGACAAACTGCCGTGTTCAATGATCCTACCACGCCCGATGGACGACCTTCAGTTGCCCAATACATAAAAAAAATATTTCTGGTGAGCGACAACTATGCATTCAATCGTTTGTATGAATTTCTGGGACAGGAATATATCAACGAATCATTGCACAGAATGGGATATGATGATGTGCAGATCAGGCACCGGCTCGAAATCGCTTTGACTGAAGATGAGAACCGGCACACCAACCCGGTTACATTTTATGATCCTTCCGGCAAATTGATCTATCAGCAGCCCATGCAGTTCAACCAGCAATCATTTGCAGTTCGGAATGACTCGTTAGGAAAAGGATTTTACAGCAACGAACAATTCGTCGGTCACGCGATGGATTTTTCAAAAAAGAACAGGATCAGCCTGGAAGATTTGCATAACATTCTGCGCAGCATTCTTTTTCCTAATTCCGTGCCGGAACGTCAACGGTTCAATATTACGGATGAGGATTATAATTTTGTCTGGCAGTATATGTCGCAATATCCTTCTGAAACAAAATATCCGTATTATGACACGGCCGATTATTGGGACGCGTATGGTAAATTATTATTCTGGGGTTCGGAAAAAAACATCCTGCCAAAAAATATCCGCATATTCAATAAGGAAGGAGATGCTTACGGATTCCTGAACGATATTTCTTATTTTGTTGATTTTGATAAACATGTAGAATTCATGCTGAGTGCAAGCATTTATTGTAACAGCGATGAAATTCTGAATGACGAAAAATATGATTATGATTCTTTGGGTTTACCTTTTTTGAAACAGATCGGGAAAGTCATATATGATTACGAAACAAAAAGAACCAGAGCGAATATTCCCGGCCTGCTGAAGTTCAGGTTGAAATATGATAAATAATATGAGAAGAGGCACGTCATTGGTATTCAAATTTTTTTTGAGCATGGCCATTGTGGCTTTAACAGCAACAGCATGCACCAAAAAAAGTACGTCGGGCAGTAACAAATCCTACCTGGGAGTCACCAATCTTTCCCCACAGGCTCCGCCATTAGATATTTATTTCGACAGCGCTTTGTTGAATACTTCGGGTTCCCTCTCTTTTGGCAGCACAACCGGCGCTCCCGGAAACCCTTATCTGACTGCGATTGCAGGTGTGCATTCGATTAAACTTATATCCGGCAGCCAGATTCTACTTGATGGAAATACTGCCCTGCAGGTGAATAATCATTATTCAATGTTTGTGTATGATAGTGTAGGAACAAGTTCATTGAATACATTGATTTTGCAGGACCCGTTAACTCTGCCTCCGGATACAGTGTCACTCGTAAGGTTTCTGAATTTTACCGATACCACATTCTATCTTACAATGACTAATGCGATAGACACATTCGTATTATTAAGTAATAATGTCAGGCCCAACGCAAGCCCTTCATCATTTGTATTTAACTATGTCAAGCCCGGCGCTTACCAGGTCAGGGCAGTTATTGACAGCGTGGATTATTTTAACCTTGACTCACTTTCATTTTCTGGTTCTGCAATGTATTCTGTATATATGCTTCAGCTGCCCAATTTTATGACGACCGATTCATTATATTCAGGAGTGATCCGGCATAATTAAAAAAGCAGCGCCGGTTTAATCACTGATTCATCTTCTTCGGAATTGGATCTAAAGTATCGGGATAAACTTACAGTGTATAATCTTTCTGATCTCACAGAATTTAATACCTTTGCCGCGCTCAATTTTTATTCTGTTATGCAACTATCGTCTATTTTAAATCGATTCAGTGAACCGGAAACATTGAAAATGGCCAAACTTGGCCGCGAACTAAGATCTAAAGGGGTTGATGTCATCGACCTGAGTCTGGGAGAACCTGACTTTGATACACCAAAACATATTAAGGAAGCCGCAAAAAAAGCAATTGATGATAACTGGAGCCACTATACGCCAGTGCCCGGATATTTAGATTTGCGCGAGGCGATTTGTACCAAATTCAAGAGAGACAATAATCTCGATTATAAACCAGAGAATATTGTGGCTTCAACCGGAGCAAAGCAAAGTCTCGCCAATGCCATATTGGCTCTTGTTGATGAAGGAGACGAAGTCATCATTCCTACTCCTTATTGGGTTACATATTCCGAGCTGGTAAAAATTGCAAGAGGGAAAGTTGTTGAAGCGCACACTTCACTGGAATCAGGATTTAAGATCACTCCATCACAATTGGAAGCAGCAATCACGAATAAAACAAAACTGTTTCTTTTTTCTTCTCCCTGTAATCCATCCGGAGCAGTGTATAGTAAAAAAGAACTGGAAGGTTTAGCTGAAGTTTTCAGAAAACATCCTGATATATTCATTATTTCGGATGAGATATATGAGTATATCAATTTTGTGGGAAAGCATGAAAGTATTGCACAGTTTTCTGATTTGAAAGATCGGATTGTGATCATCAATGGACTGAGCAAAGGTTTTGCAATGACGGGCTGGCGCTTGGGATATATTGCCGCAAAAGCAGAAGTTGCCAAAGCATGCGAAAAATTACAAGGACAATTTACCAGTGGTACTAATTCAATTACGCAAAAAGCGGGAGTGGTTGCTTTGACCGCTGATTTGAAACCTTCTTTTGAAATGGTGGAAGAATTTGCTAGAAGAAGAAGGAGAACGATGGAACTGGTGCAGGAAATTCCCTGCCTCAAGTGTTTCAAACCCGAAGGTGCGTTTTATATTTTCCCAGATGTCTCGGCTTATTATGGAAGATCGGACGGGGCTACAATAATTCAAAATTCAGCAGATTTCTCCATGTATCTTCTGAATACTGCGCATGTTTCTTCTGTTATGGGGGATGCTTTTGGTGAACCCAAATGTGTTCGCTTCTCCTTTGCCAACAGTATGCAGAATATCGAAAAAGCCTGGGGAAGAATCAAAGAAGCTCTTGTGAAATTGAAATAACTTTGTTCGTTGGCCATGGTCAGAGTTCATTTTCAAACACCACGATCAACGGCCAACCGCCTTCGGTCAACGAAGAACGGCCAACGCTCATTCCCAGCGAAAAACTTTTATGGTAACAAAACTTACGACGAGCGCCCAGGATAACAGGCCGGTCAGTTGCACCGGTATTTGCCAGATATGTGCTCCTTCAAATGCAATCTTCCGCAACCCATCAACAAAAAAAGTAAGCGGCAGCAAATGACAAATAAACTGCAACCAGTCCGGGAAGTTTTCAACCGGGAAAAAAAGTCCGCATAATAATATTTGGGGCAGCGTAATCGTATTGGCGACAGGCGCAATAGAACTTTCATTTTTAATCATGGCGCTGACAATAAAGCCAATGCCCATAAAGATGATAAGCCCGAGAATTGACAATAGAAGCATTTCCAAAAAAGTAGAAATTCCATTGACCAGGGTGAAATCAAAGAGGAAATAGCCCAATGACACCATAATTGCAAACCCTATGACCTGGAAAAAAAGCCGGCTTAGCATTTCACCCAGAATGATATAAGCCCGTTTTATTGGCGTCGCAAAAAATTTCTTGAGCACCTGGCTTTGGCGCAGGTTGAATAACAGGAAGGCCGACCCGAATACGCCGGCCATTAAAAGAGAAAAACCTAACTGGCCGGGCAAAATAAAATCGATAGGCAGGTATGCTCGTCCCGGTAATTTTTTTACCTCGACAGTGGCTACAGAAATGTTTTTTTGAAACATGTGCTTATTCAGTTCATCTATTAATCCATCGATAACCGACCTTAACATAGGAGCTTTGTACAACGAAGAATTCGATGTGATCAATTGCACATGATAATGCGGGATAAAAGGAATTTTCGAATCGGGCTTAATATCCAGGATGGCCGTTATATTTGCTTTGTTTAACGCATCATACATTTGATTTTGTGATGAATAAGTTACCGGCTTCAGAACTTTCACCCGGGTGATGGCTTTATATAATGCTCCGGTGGTATCACTATCCGGGGTAAACGCAATTTTGATGGTAACTGCATTGGTGTCTACGATCGCACCAAATACAATAATAAATGTAATAGGGAAAAGCAGCGAAAAAACGATTGAAGTCGGACTGCGCAGCATTGCCAGCAGACTGGCTTTGGCAACGGTCAGCGATGCCTGTAATTGGCTATAACGTTTACTCATTATGTTGGTCTTCCCGGTGTTCTACAATTTAGGAAGATTGTTTTATTTTTTTGCAAGCTCAAGCAGCTGCCGGTGAATCGCTATCACCTGTGGCAATACGGCCTGTTGTTCATCATTGTGAATCACAAAGTCGCACAATTTCATTTTTTCTTCTTCATTCATCTGACTTTTCATACGGTTCATCACCTCTTCTTCGCCAATATGATCCCTTTCCATGGTTCGACGGATACGCAAAGAATCCGGCGCATATACGCCGACGATATAGTCGAGGTATTGATCTACCCCGCTTTCAAAAATCAATGCGGCTTCTTTGACCGCATATGGAGCGGTTTGCTTTAGCATCCATTCATTCCCATCCCGTATCGTTTCGGGATGGACAAATGAATCCAGCAGTTTTAATTTTTCTTTATTGCCAAAAACCTGACTGCTCAGATAAGCCCGATCCAGTTTGCCGTCTTTATATGAACCTTCTCCAAAATGACCGATGATCGCTGCCTTCAATTCCGGATTTTCATTCATAATTCGTTTTGCCGCCTCGTCTGCATAATAAACAGGAATGCCCAGTACCTCAAAGATGCCCGCGACAGTTGTTTTGCCAGATCCTATGCCCCCGGTTAACCCGACGCTGAGAACCATATAACCTGATTTATGTGATAATAAAGAATTATTGGTAAACCTAAATTAAAAATTAAAGCCGGATTGAATTGTTGTCATCCGGCTTCTGCTGAATCAAAAAATCATTTACATCGGGATCTATTTCTTTTCAGCCACAACAGCTTTATTGATATTCTGCGTCCATTCAATGGAGATCGCACTTTTTTCAATTTTAAGATAGCTGCCAGGACTTGTTTCCATCATGATCGTGCCATCGTCATTGATTTTATTGACCATACCGTGAATGCCGGCTATCGTGACAATCTTATCTCCCTTTTGCATATTTTCCTGGAACTGCTTGGCCTGCTTGGCTTTTTTTTGCTGGGGCCGGATCATGAAGAAGTAAAAAACCAAGACCATACCGGCTAACAATATCAGAGAAAAACTATTCCCCGGTGCTGTTTGTAATAGAATTACTGATTGCGTCATTTTGTTGTTTTTTATTTTCTGTATTTATAAATTACCATTTGTTTTTTTCCACTTCCACACGAAACCTCAACTCATATCTTTGAGTTCCTTTCGTGTTGGCAAAAACGTATAAACTTTTTTGGTTCATACCCACATGCTTTTCACTGTTAAATGAAGCTTTGATTACTCCTTCATTGCCGGGCAGTATCGGTTCATTGGGTTGTTCAGCAATAGTGCATCCGCAACTGGGTTGAACTCTTTGAATAACCAATGGCAGAGTGCCGGTATTTTTGAAACGATAAGCAACTTCCAGTTTTTTGCCTTCTGCAATCTTACCGAAATCCCTGTTGGCGGAATCAAGCCATTCAATCGTGGTGTATTTTGTAGAATCTCTCAAAGAAATTTCTGCATTCGCTGTGGTACCTGTGTTTTTGTCACGACTGACCTGACTGTTACAGGCGGTGAACAGAGTCAGAATTAAAATCGAAACTTTCAGTGATTGCATGAATAATTTTTTGCAAACCTACAGGAATTAAAAGAATTGCATTGATTTAGCCTGTGAATTATAACAATCATATCCCGAAATAAACAATTCTACAATGCTTTAAAGTTTACTTTATGCATTTTATTATCCCTGACAAGATCTTTGTGAATATTATCCAGTATTCCATTGACAAACTGCCCGCTCAATTGCGTACTGTATTCTTTTGCCAGATCGATATATTCGTTGATGGTTACCTTGGGAGGGATGGTTTCGAAATACAGGAACTCGCAAACACCCATTTCCATCAGGATCATATCCAGCCTCGCAATTCTTTCCGGATCCCAGTTTTTTAATTTTGGTTTGATGAATTCCATAGTTACCTGCTTTTTCTCCAGGACGGTCTGTAATAACCCTTTGGCAAATTCCCATTTTTCAGGGCTCAGAATTTCCTGGAAGTTAAAAGACTGAGGCTTGTTGAGATAGGCGATCATTAGTTTATTCATCATTTCGGCATCGTCATCCCAGTTCGTGAAAATCTCTTCCATGTAGGATTCAAAGAGTTCGTTAGGCAGCAGAAAATCGGTAAAAATGAATTCAAGAATTTCTTTTTCCGCATTCTTTTTTCTCTCTTCCTGCCCGATATATCGTTTGTATTCTTCAGTTTCAATGAGTTCATGGTATAACTTTTTGATGAGCTCGGTATTTTTCAGCAATTGTGGCTTGTCGGACTGTACCGCCTCCTTATAAGAATCCTGATTTTCGATCTTTAATAGCATTTCATTACCGGCCAGTTTGGTATTTACATTCTTATCCAGCACGGTAGGGAGGTGTTTGGAAGAGCGGATCAGGGAATCGGTCTCTACATAACGTGACAATTCAGTAAGAAAATAAGTGAGGTATACAAAAAGCTGGCGGGATTGATCAAAATGTTTCTGAAGTATTTTAACTGCCTCAGCGGGTTTTACTGACTGTTCCTGCAACTCCAGTGCATATAAGGTCTGCATCACTTTAACCCGGATATTTCTTCTACTGATCATTAGTAAGAACTAATTTGGGGTGCGAAGATAAGGATTTGTTTCAGTTGGGAAACCCTTAATAACTAATCGCCCGTCCCGGTTTCTCCCAATTTTGGATTCGAAGTGAAAAAATGGCATCCTTCCTCTAAGATCCCAACTGCCAATTTATATTTTCTCCTGTCAACTATTCAATTTTTAGTGATTTTAAGCCATTTGGTATAAAAATTCGTGTAACTTTGCACCCCCGTCAGGGACCTTACATATTATCATCTCATTAAACAAAAATCAATACAATTATGGCCAAGAAGGTAAATTATGAACTCTACGACGACAGGGTTCTCATTAAACCAGCTCCGGCAGAAGAAAAAACTGCAGGTGGCATTATCATTCCGGATACTGCTAAAGAGAAACCTCAGAGAGGTACCGTAGTAGCAGTTGGTCCTGGTAAATATGCAGAACAAACAGGCAACTTGATTCCCCTGAAGCAAAAAGTTGGTGACGTCGTTCTTTACGGAAAATATTCCGGAACGGAAGTAAGTGTTGACGGAGAAGACTATCTTATTATGAGAGCGTCTGATCTATTAATGAAAGTAGGCGATAAATAAAAATGTAAACTAAAAATTAATTGACATATGGCTAAACAACTTTTCTTCGATATTGAAGCAAGAAACAAAATGAAAAAAGGCGTTGACACATTGGCCAACGCAGTCAGGGTTACATTAGGCCCCAAAGGACGTAATGTAGTCATTGAAAAGAAATTTGGCGCTCCTTCCATCACTAAAGATGGTGTTACAGTTGCTAAAGAAATTGAACTGGAAGACCTGATCGAAAATATGGGCGCCCAGATGGTGAAAGAAGTAGCTTCTAAAACTGCAGATATTGCAGGCGATGGGACTACTACTGCAACAGTCTTGGCTCAGTCCATAATCAGCGAAGGTTTGAAAAATGTAGCTGCAGGAGCAAATCCAATGGATCTGAAAAGAGGAATTGAAAAAGCAGTGATTGCAGTAGTTGAAAACCTGAAAAGCCAGTCACAGACTATTGGCAACGACAGCAAAAAAATCCAGCAGGTAGCTTCTGTTTCTGCCAACAACGACGAAACAATCGGTAAACTGATTGCTGAAGCTTTCGGAAAAGTAGGTAAGGAAGGAGTGATCACTGTTGAAGAAGCAAAGGGAACCGATACTACGGTTGAAGTAGTTGAAGGTATGCAGTTTGATCGCGGATACCTCTCTGCTTATTTTGTTACCAACAGCGAAAAAATGGAAGTTGAATTGCAGAATCCCTATATTCTTATTTATGATAAGAAAATATCTGCAATGAAAGACATTCTGCATATCCTGGAAAAAGTAGCACAGGGCGGACGCCCGCTGCTGATCATAGCAGAAGACCTGGAAGGGGAAGCATTGGCAACACTTGTGGTTAATAAACTGCGCGGCACATTGAAAGTGGCTGCAGTAAAAGCTCCTGGTTTCGGCGATCGCAGAAAAGAAATGCTGCAGGATATTGCTACCCTGACCAAGGGTGTTGTGATCAGTGAAGACCAGGGGTACAAACTGGAAAATGCTGACCTGAACTATCTTGGTTCTGCTGCTTCAGTGACTATCGATAAGGATAATACAACCGTTGTTGGTGGAAAAGGCAAGAAAGAAGATATCACTGCCCGTATCAACCAGATCAAAGCACAGATCGAAGTGACTACTTCAGATTATGATAAAGAAAAATTGCAGGAACGCCTGGCTAAACTGAGTGGTGGTGTGGCCGTATTATACGTCGGTGCAGCTACAGAGGTTGAAATGAAAGAAAAGAAAGACCGCGTGGATGATGCTTTGCATGCAACAAGAGCTGCTGTTGAAGAAGGTATTGTGCCAGGCGGTGGAGTAGGTTATCTCCGTGCTATTGAAGCTTTGGAAAAGCTCAAAGGATCAAACGAAGATGAAACCACTGGTGTTGCTATCGTGAAGAGAGCTTTGGAAGAACCCATTCGTCAGATCGTGGCTAATTGCGGCGTGGAAGGTTCAATTGTAGTGCAGAAAGTGAAAGAAGGCAAAGCAGATTACGGTTTCAATGCCCGCACTGAAGTGTATGAAAACCTCTACAAAGCAGGTGTCATCGATCCTACTAAAGTTACCCGCATTGCATTGGAAAATGCAGCTTCAATCGCAGGCATGTTGCTGACTACCGAATGTGTAGTTGCTGACAAGCCGAAGAAAGAGGAATCTCATGTTCATCCGGGTGGCGCACCAGGAATGGGCGGCATGGATTACTAAACACAAATTGCACGAATCACACGGATTACATAAAATAGTGGAATTAGTGCTATCATAAATCCTTTCACGAATTGTCTCGTGTAAGGATTTTTCTTTTTGTACCTTCAAAAAAACTAACGCAAATGAAATGGGTTGCTGTTTTATTTCTTTCTCTGATCAACCTTCTGTCTTTTTCCCAAAGTGGATCAGTCAAAGCAATTAAGGCCGGCAGATTGATTGATACGGAAAATGGGAAGCTGCTCGATAACCAGATTATTATTATTCGGGGAGATACGATCCAGGCAATTGGCGCTGGACTTCAGGTACCTGCTGAGGCCGAAGTGATCGATCTTTCAGGAGCAACTGTATTACCCGGACTGATCGACTGTCATACTCACATCACTGCCCAGCACGGAGATAATTATTATGAAGATATTTTTCGTGAATCTCCAATCGACGAAGCCGTGAAAGCACATATTTATGCCAGGCGAACATTGGAAGCTGGGTTTACTACCTGTCGTGATGTGGGCGCTCATGCATTCGTAGATGTTGCATTGAAAAGAGCAATCAATCATGGAGACATCATTGGCCCCAGGCTGATAGTTGCCACTTTATTCATCGGGTCAACAGGAAGTCATGGCGATCTCACTGGTTTTTCTCCTTTTCTGGATTGGAAATTACCTGAAGAGATGCTCGGTGTTGCCAATGGAGTTGAGGGTGTTCGCAAGCAGGTACGTTATAATATTAAATATGGAGCCGATGTAATTAAGTTCGGCGCAAGTGCGGGTGTGATGACGGAAGAAGAAAGTGTCGGCGCTCCGCAATATTCACAGGAAGAGATGAATGCCATTGTTGACGAAGCAAAACTGTGGGGCAAGAAAGCATGCGCACATGCACACGGAACGGAAGCCATTAAGATGGCAGTGAAAGCAGGAGTTGCTTCCATTGAACATGGCAGCATGCTCGACGATGAAGCCATTGCGCTGATGAAGCAAAAAGGAACTTATCTGGTCGCGGATATTTATAATGATGAATATATTATGTCAGAATATAAACGGCTCGGTTATCCGGATAAAATATTAGATAAAGAAAGATCGATAGGACAAATTCAGCGGGAAAGTTTTCGCAAAGCTGTACTGGCTGGAGTAAAAATTGCATTTGGCACCGACGCAGGAATTTATCCTCATGGATGGAATGCAAGACAATTTAAGTGGATGGTAAAATTCGGAATGACACCGATGCAGGCCATCCAGGCCGCTACAATTAACGCCGCCGATTTATTGGGATGGAAAAATAAAGTCGGATCACTGGCGCCGGGAAAATTTGCGGACATCGTTGCAGTGAATACAAACCCGCTTGATGATGTGCAGGTTCTCGAAAAAATAGGTTTTGTGATGAAAGGCGGTGTGGTGATTAAGAATGAACACAGTGGGAAAAAATAGATGCGGCCTGCTTTCTCAAGCAAGCCACATCTGTGTAGTAGAGAACCACGTGAGTTAAAGATATTCTCAATAACTCAGTCCAAATCCAAATTTATACAAAGGGTCTTTTGAATCATAAGGCACATCTTCCTTCTGGTTGCGAACGGCTTCCATTGAAGAAGGCAGTTCTATCGGCAGGTGTCCGCCGGGTTTGTATTTGCCAAAAATCACATCCAATACAGCTGCATCACTTGCACCAAAATCTGCCATGAGCCCTTTTGCCTTAGTGCTGATTTCCGGTATCACTGCAGGACGATCCAAATAAATGTCAACAATTGTGGGTACAGTATTCAGTAATTGCAGGATGCTGTCTTTCTGCGTTCCTTTAAAATCCAGATCTCCGTGATGGAACATTCTTGCCATCATGATGGGAGATTCGACGGGATAAAATGGTGTATTCAGACGCAGTATGGCAATATCTGCATTCTCAGGTCTATCAACGACCTGACCATATTGTGCTGCAACTTTAGGATCAAGATTCCTGACATAAATTTTCAATTTGCCCTGCTTCAGAGGTAATTTTTTCCCATCATTCTTTAATAAAGTAATCGCTCTTCGCTGTGCATCTTCTCCCGCTTTAACGAAAGCAGGGTTACCTACGATCTGATCGGCTTTATTGGCATCGATATAAGGATTATCAAACAGACCCAATTCAAATTTCTGGCGCAGCAGTCGCCTGACAGACTCATCAATTCTTTTTTCACTGATTTTTCCTTCTTTTACAAGCTTCACAACTACTTCAGGAATATTCTCACCACCAAACTGGTCTACACCCGCATCAATAATTTTCTTCACTCTTTCTTCTGTGCTCAGGTTTTCAACACCCCAGGCGCGTGCAGGCCAAACCGTTGGGCCCATATGTGCATCTGTAACCAGTCCCCAGTCTGTACATACAACTCCGTCATAATGATATTTATTCCGAAGTAATCCGGTGATGATATCTTTATTATAAGAGAAACCAACGTTCTCACTGGTCTGATCCATCGGCACACCATAATAAGGCATGATGGCTGCAGTGCCTGCTTTGAATGCAGCTTCAAACGGGATCAGATGATAATTGAAATTTTTACCGGGGTAAACCTGGCCTTTTTGAAAAGGAAAATGCGGGTCAAGTCCTTCTTTTTGCGGACCGCCTCCGCTGAAATGTTTTGTCATGCAGGCTACACTGTTCGCATCTAATTTTTTTCCCTGGAAACCAAGGATATAGGCCGTCGCCATTTTTGAAGAAAGCGTGGCATCCTCACCAAAAGTTCCTGCAATACGCGGCCAGCGTGGTTCTGTTGCAAGGTCAACCTGTGGATGAAGCGCTTCGCGAATGCCTACAGCCAGATATTCCTGTCTTGAGTTGTCGGCAAACTGCCTGGTGAGTTCTTCATCACCGATGGCAGCGAGTCCGAGTGGTTCGGGCCACTGGGCAAATGTATGCGCACTCAATGCGAAAACATTATTGCTGAAATGATTTCGCGGATCGGAGGCAATGGTGATCGGAATTCCCAGTCTGGTTGAATCTTCTTCGAATTTTTGCATGCTATTGTACCATACAGCTAATGCTTTTGGATCGGGTACCTGCCATAAATTAAAATGATTCATCTTCTTTTCCCTGATCAGGTTAAGTGCATTGGGCGCAAAGGCAAACATGCCTTTGGCGGGTTTGTCCTGAATGGAACCATCGTCATTTACCCTGGCTCCATTGATGAACATCATGCCCGCTTTTTCTTCCAATGACATTTGCTGCAGGATATCACTGACCCTCGCTTCGACGGGCTGACGGCTGTCTTCATACACATCCAGCTTCCCGTTTTTATTCAGATCCCTGAATGTAAATCCGGCAATCGTTAAAATAGGAGAACCGGGAGATGAAGGATTGTTTGTCCACTGGTAGTGTGATGAAGAAATCCAGGAAATAAGTACAACCAGGGAAATACCTGTTATGGTGAACAGGAGTAGCTTAGCAATTACCCGTTTCTTTTTCATTTTTACTGAATGATTGTGTAGTTAAAAGTTTTTCTCATCAAAATATCCACTAAGAAAGGAAGCCCGGTTTCATCGGGCTTCTTATCGATCTAATATTTATTTAGTGGTTATCCCAAAATTATTCAATTCATATATAAATGCTGTTTTGTCGCTTTTTAATTCACTGATGTCTACCTGTGGAGCCACCTGTTTTGAATCTTTTTCGGTAACTATTTCTTTAGCCAGATGAAAGGTAACTGTTTGCTTTATATTTTCGGATGAAGTTCCGGCTTTCACGGTATATTTTCCTGCTTCAGCAACCCATGATGAGCTGTTGGTGTCGAAGGAAGCGAGATCAGCAGCATCAATAACAAAATTCAGGGTCTGAGACTGTCCGGGTTGCAACAGCCTTGTTTTGGCAAAAGCTTTCAATTCTTCTGCGGGTTTATCCAGTTTTATTCCGGGGGCACCGACATAGAGTTCCACTACTTCTTTCCCCGCTGTTTTTCCACTGTTCGTGACCGTTAGAGTCGCCTTTAGCTTTCCATTGAATTGCGGAGAGCTCAGTGAAAGCTTACCATAAGAGAAATTCGTATATGATAATCCGTATCCGAAAGGATAGGCCGGTTTAACTTTGAACGTATTGTAATAACGGTAGCCAACATATACGCCCTCTTCATAAATCACTTCCGCGGGTCTTCCCCCAAATGCAGGCCTGGGGCTGGTTGCAGTATCTTTCACGAGTTCCTTTCCCGGAAAATTCTTTGCCGTGGGATCATCTTTGTAATCCATGGGGAAGGTGGTTGCCAGTTTACCGGAAGGATTTACTTTTCCGCTCAGGATATCGGTGATTGCATTTCCTGCTTCGAGACCCGGCTGCCAGGCAAGCAGTATGCCATCGACCCCGTCTCTCCAGCTTGCTGTTTCAATCACGCCACCAATATTTAATACGACAATTAGTTTTTTATTTTTTGCATGATAGGCGTCGGCCACATTTTTAATCAGCTCTTTTTCCTGGGATGATAAATAAAAATCATTGTCGAGTTTTCTGTCAGCTCCTTCACCGGCATTTCTCCCAATCGTGATAATCGCAACATCCGTCTTGTCTGCTTCGTTTGCTAGCTGATCGGCAGCGATGGCTAACTCCGGTATGGGAGGGGGAAGCATAAAAAATCTGGGCCTTGGACGTTTTGCTTTTTCAGCCCTGAGATATTGTTCATAATTATCCTGAAGTGCCTGATCGGTTTCAAAACCTCCGTTCTTCAACCCCTGCAATAAAGAAACAGTGTAAGCTTTGTTGACTTCCCCACTGCCTGTACCGCCGGCGATGATGTCATATGAAGTATTGCCAAAGAGTGCAATTTTTTTGACATTCTTCAAAGGAAGCGCACTGTTATCATTTTTCAATAGTATCATACCTTCCGCCGCAGCCATTCGCGAAACCTGCGCATCTTTCACGAGATCCGGTTTGCCTGAATATTTATATTTTTTGAATTCAGGAGAAAGAAGAATAATATTTAATATCCTTTCCACATTGAGGTCAAGCTGCTTTATATCGAGGTCTCCTTTGTTGACTGCTTCAATAATTGCTTTGGTTTGATTGGGAGTACCGGGCATGAGTAAATCATTTCCAGCCTTCATTTGCGCAACCGGATCATGACCGCCAAACCAGTCTGTCATCACCAGTCCTTTAAAACCCCACTCATTTCTCAGGATGGTAGTGATCAGGTCGGGCCTTTCAGAAGTATAAGTGCCATTAATTTTATTATAAGAACTCATTACAGTCCACGGATGTGATTTTTTCACAGCAATCTCGAATCCTTTGAGATAAATTTCACGCAAAGCTCTTTCACTGATAATTGTGTTAATTGAGTTGCGATTTGTTTCCTGGTTATTCGCTGCATAATGTTTAATTGAAGTGCCCACGCCATTGGATTGAATTCCGTTCACGATGGCAGCGGTCATGCTTCCCGCAATCAGCGGATCTTCCGAATAATACTCAAAATTTCTTCCACCCAAAGGATTCCGGTGGATGTTCAATGCCGGTCCGAGTATAATATCCACTCCGTATTCGTGTATTTCATGGCCAAATGCAACGCCTACTTTACGGACCAGTGCTGTATCCCAGCTTGATGCGAGCAGCGTCGCTACAGGGAAAGCTGTGGCATAATAAGTTTTTGAACTGTCTCCATTTCTGATAGGACTAATCCGCACTCCTGCAGGTCCGTCAGAAACGGTAATGGAAGGAATACCCAGCCGGGGAATGGCATGTGTTCTTCCTGCAGCACCAGGAACTTTTTCAGGGATCTTGTCTGCATCAGGATCGGCCTGGAATCTTGGAGCGGCGGTTCTTGAGGTATCTCTTCTGGTTGTACTGTCTCTTCTGTTATTAGCGGGAGGAGCAGCAGGCATCCTGAAACCCATGCCCACTACAAGCTTTGCTTTTTCCTCCAGCGTCATGGCTGAAACAATATCTTTCAGAGAATTTTTTCCGAGCTGCGGAAGTGAAATGTTTTTGTTACTGCTGGTTTGCGCAAAAATGACCACAGGTAAAATCAGCAAGACGCAAAAGAATCCATGCCTTTTCATACAACAAATTGTTTTAGTTTATGTGTGTTATAGTTATAGAATTTGTTTAGGTTAAGGCTTAATGGTTAACAAAATTGGATAAGATCAGATTTTCGATTACCTAGGATTAAACTCTGGAATATAGCCTTGGATTTAAATCCAAGGCTATTATATATTTTAGTCCAATTTAATCTGCTACTGCATTCCCTGCATGGCATCCTGTGATCCGGAATTGTTCATGTCTTTACGTTTGAAAAGGGATACATCCATTTTTCCGAAACGCCAGGTAAAATTCAATCTTACCAGTTGCGGGTCGCGTAAGCGGTCGTAATCCTGTACGAAATAGGGGCTTTCAGAATGTTGCTTTGACCATCTCGTCCGGAAAATATCGTTTATCGAAAGGCTGATCGTAGCCGCATCATTTTTCAAAAAGCTTCTGCTGATTGCCGCATCAACAGCCCAGAAAGGATAGATATATCCTTGCGCTGCACTCTGCTGGCCGCCGCCCGGAGGTCCCATCATCCCACCACCACCGGCATTGACCGGCAGATTGGATTTAGACTGGTAAATTCCGGTTATCTGGATTTTGAATTTTGCGGGGAGCTTGAAGTTGGTATTCAACTTACCGAACCAGCTCCATAAAGCAGGCTGCGATGTTCCACCCTGATTCAGGCTATCTTTTAAGATATTATCTACATTGATGAATGAGTTATAGATATTGATATTTGCTGTGATATCCCACCATCTTGTAATTGTTGTCACTGAAGTGAATTCAGCGCCAACGGTTCTTGCAGAATTGGCATTGATATAAGTATTGATAATTTCTTTTTGTCCGTTTATCGGATTCACTCCCGTATCGAGCACCTGGTACCTCGTAATCATGTTATCAGTTTGTTTGTAGTACACTGATGCAAGCAGCTGATTGTTTCCTTTTAAAGTTTTTGAATAAGAAAATTCAAAAGAATTGGTAAACTCAGGAACCAGGTTGGGATTACCTCTTGTAATATTTAAAATATCTGTGTAATCCGTGTACGGAATCAACTGGAAGAAATTAGGCCTGTTGATCCTACGTGTATAGCTTAACTGCAATTGCTGTTTGTTTCCTAATTTTTGTGTCAGGAATGCAGAAGGGAAAAGGCTGATCGGATATGTGTTGCTGAAAGTTTGTTTTGTATTTGTCAGCTCCCCGGTATAATCTGAGCTTTCAGCCCTGAGTCCGACCTGGTATCCGAAATCTTTAATTGCGCTGGTGAACGAAACATATCCTGCATACACATCATTTCTGTTAGTATAGTTGGTAGATGCAGAAGGCAAAAGAAAGAAATCACCATTGCCAAGTGAATCATAATAATTATACTGGTTGTTGGTCAGATTCTGCTGATTCCATCTCAAACCTGTTTCCAGCTTGGTTTTAGCATTAAATGGTCTGACATAGTCCGTTTGGATGGTGATGAATTTATTTGTTCCATTACCATTCAGCTTCTGTTGTTCGAGACCCAGTTTTGAACTGCCGGGACCATTCGAATAAAGATCTGTCACATACAACGAATTGTTATTGTTCTTGCCAGCGAAATAGTTTAAATCTGCAGTCAAAGTTTCACCTTCCCTCGGGAAAAGATGTTTGAATGCTGCCTGAAGACCATCCGCATTGAATTCTCTTTTTGAATTCGTTGTTCTTTCAGAATACAGAGGACCTAATGTTGAATCAGGATAGAAGTAAGTCGTGTAGATTTCATCATGTTCATAAGGTTCAAACTGTCCGTGAACTTTTATGCCACTGAGTGACAAAGTGGTTCTGTTGGTAACGAAATAATCAAAACCCAGACTTCCGAAGAGGAAGGCTCCGTTGTTTTTGTTATATGTTGTCTGGTTAATCGAATTTGGAGTATCTGCAATGGTATAACGATCATTTGTTCCGTTAGTGACTCCTTTATTCTGGTTGAAAAATCCTGCTGCAGTAAAATTGAATTTGTTCTGACGCAGGTTGAAATTTCCACCGGCATTCATTGCACCATGGCCGTCCACCCCTGCGCGGAGATTACCGTTGTAACCAGTTTTTCTGTTTTTCTTGAGAACGATATTAAGTATACCTGCGCCACCACCTGAAGCATCATATTTCGCAGAAGGATTGGTGATGACTTCAACACTTTCGATAGCATCTGCAGGTATCTGGTCGAGCGTCAATGTTGTTGGTCTTCCATCGATATAAATCTGAGGCGCGGCATTTCTTAATGTTACATTGCCGTCGATATCCACATTCACTGAGGGAACATTTTTCATCACATCCAATGCGGTTCCACCGGCGTTCACCATATCTTTTTCAACATTGTACACTTTTTTATCAATGTCTAATTTTACTGTGGGCTTGCTTGCTGTGACAGTAACCATCTCCAGTTGTTTTACATCCGGGTTCAACCTGATATTACCTAAATCTCTGTCGACGGAATTCAGCATGCTGCTCATCGCATTCATTGCCTGTGCCGGATCTCCTGATTGCTTCGGAGTTGATCCGCCTTGTGGCATTTTCATTTGAAAAGCTATCGATTGTTCAAAATTTTTATATCCTGTGGCAGATATTTTCAATTTCAGTCCGCCAAACAAAGGCAGTTCTTCAAAACTGAATTCACCATTTGCTTTTGTACTGAGTCCTTTGAACAATACATCCTTTCTTTTCTTAGTGGCAGTGTCATATTTGCTTTGCAGTAAAATAACAGTAGCGTCGGGAATAGGTTTCCCGGCGCTGTCGACCACCTTGCCATAAATATGGCCGATATTAGGGACCGACTGTCCCTTCCCTCCCCCCGCCGGAAATTGCGCGTGTGCCGCAATTCCCAGCACGATACCAATCATACATATTACTATCTTTTTCATATTAAGAGTTTTAAATTCTCACAAGTTTAATTCGGCACAAAAGTATTCCGGTATTATTGCATTTAAACCCGAAATGAGACAAGCGGAGTAAATCTTGCGACAAAAGGGAAATAAGAGTTAGATTCATTTGCTGGCCTGCCCTATGGCTGCCATCAGCAGGTCCTTGTAATTATCGCTTACAGGCACTTCCATGCCACCTAAAAAAACCGAGCCTTTCCGGATTGAAGTGATCTTTGACAGGGAAACGATATACGATTTATGAATGCGGATAAATTTTTTAGATGGTAATTTCTCCTCTATAGATTTCATGCTCATCCTGATCACCAGGGGTTTGTTGTTGACGAGATGAATTTTCAGGTAATCCTTCAATCCTTCGATCATAATAATATCATCGAAAACCAGTTTCACAAGACTGTATTCTGCATTTACAAAAAGGTAATCTGCTTCAGGAATATTTTCATTTCCCGCAGGCTGATTTTTTAATTTAAAATATTCCCATGCTTTATTACAGGCTTTCAGGAACCTGTCGAAAGAAACAGGTTTGACAAGATAATCGATGACATCGAGGTTAAATCCTTCGAGCGCATATTTATCGTATGCGGTAATCAGGATGACCATGGGTTTTGTGGTAAGTGACTGGATCATCTGCAACCCGGTCAGCCCCGGCATTTGAATGTCAAGGAAAATAAGATCGATGGGTTCGTTGCGAAGTATTTCAATGGCTTCCAGCGCATTTTTGCACTTGGCAACCAGTTGCAGATAAGGAACCTGATGGATATTGTCTTCCAGCAAGTCAAGCGCCAGTGGCTCATCGTCGACAGCAAGACAGCGCAGCATTATTGAAGTTTTAATTGAAGGGATATTTTGAACCAGCCGTTTTCCTTATCTATAGTCAAGATATGCTTTTTGTCATATAATAAATTCAGCCTTCTTATCACATTATTCAGACCGATTCCTGAAGTTTTGTCTTTGATTTCGGCAGATTCTCCATTGTACTTATTGTTTACACGGAAATCAAGAACTCCCTTGTTCACTTCAAGTGAAATGTCGATTTCCGGCTGCCTGATCATGCCGGTTCCGTGTTTAAATGCATTTTCAATAAAAGGAATAAGCAACATGGGCTCAATCAGATGATATTCACCCTGGCCATCCATATTCACATTAATCTGCATGTCTTTTCCATAACGAAGTTTTTGCAGATCAATATAACTGCTTACATATTCTATTTCTTTGGAAAGAGGAACTTTTTCTTCATCTGATTCATAAAGCATATAACGCATCAGTCCGGAAAGCTTAATCAGCGAGGGTTCCAGTTTATCCGATTTCAGCCTTGCCAAAGCGACCATATTATTCAGCACATTGAATAAAAAATGGGGACTGACCTGTGAGCGGAGAAAAGACAATTCGGTTTTGAGATTTTCATTTTCCCTGTCTTTTATCAGCTGATTCATTTTTACGTTATCTGAAATTATCCGGTATGCTGAACTGACTGACCAGAGGAATATAAATGGAAGGACGCTAAACAGCGATTCCCTTCTAAAGACAACAACTTTATGGGGATGGCCTAACTGGAAAATCAGGCTCACCAGCACGACAAGGAATGCACCAAGCCCGACAAGGATGGAAACATATTGCCATGTTTTGCGCTTATTGAAAAATTTTGGAATAAGAAAATCCGCATTCAGATAAAAGAATACTACCCAGCAGCCATTGACGGCCAGATTCGTCCAATTGAATACATGGTCCCAACTGGGCCTTGGTCCCTGGTCCGAATCCCTGTGAAACAACATGGGAATTAGTGTAGGAAGCGAAAACCAGAACAGCCACGCGATGACGTGGAGACTAATCACAGCCCATTTTGATGTATACCATTGATTACGCATGAAAATAACCTCAGGGCAAAATTGGCTTATTAATTATAAACATTAAGAAAGATGCGACGAACGGGAAGTATTTGGAGACAAAAAGGAAAAATCGGAGCCCGGATTTATTGATATAGCCCGACTCCGATTTTCCCAGACATCCGAATTTTATTTCGGCATGTCAAAAATCTTTGGATCAATTGGTTTATTGAATTCTATTTTTTTCATCGTAGAAGTAATATTGAATTGCCCCCCATAACTGATATCAAGGGCAAATGGATAGACTACTCCAAAATCTGTTTTTCTGAAATCGGAAGAAGTCCGTGTCACTTCCATATCCTGTCCCATCATACTCATTGTCTGAACAGATTTTTTCACATAATATGTGGTGGGGTCGATATAATAAGTAGTGACCACACTGTCTTTGTTTGTCAGCTTGATTTTGTATGCGCTGTCTTCTTTACCAAGTAATTCCACTTTACTTCCCTTGGATGCATAATTGAATAGAGGGCCACCTACATCGATCTGGTCTCTTCCTGCCTTGTATTGATCATCGGGAATGGGCTGCGCATCATTTCCACCTGCAAAGGGATTGATGGCCCATCCGCCTTTGTCTGTGAAAACCTGGATTATTTTCTGACCATTTATTTCAGACTCAAGCCTGAATCCTTTTCCATTTACCAGATTAATCGTGCTGGGCCCGTCATTTCCCATAGCTGATATGGTACTTTCAATATGAACGGAATTAATCTGGCTCAGTTTGTCCTTCCCGCCGATGGCATCGATATGTTTGCTGATAATCTCATCAGCTGTTTGTGCCCGGGCCGAAATTAAACCGGCCGTGGCTGTCAATAACAGGAGACAATGTTTTAGCATTTTCATTTTTATTTTTTTAGGTGATGAAGTTACATAATAAAATAAACCGGTAAAAAGTTTGTGGTTCATTATATTAATATGAACAAAACTATAGTCTATGGCAGCCTGGTTGATGAACATGCGACAAAATCCCCTAAAATTGCGACAAGACATGATCATCATGAGACCGGTTGGCAGCATGCTTTCAGAGAGGAATGATATTATCGCGGATTGAAATTTTTTATCCTCACCGGTTTCCATACAGCTGCATTTACCGTTCGTCACTTCCGGAAATATCCACTAAAATACGTATGAGCCTGAGAGTGAGATGAATTTATTCTTTCCTGAGACGAAATTTAAAAGCACGAACAAAGATTCCCATCAATCACTATTCGCTTGGCTAACGCTTTTTCGGGTAATATTTTTGTCTTCGAAATTTTCAATAAATCATTCACCACTTAAAATTAATATTATGAAAAAGAGAATCGCAACAACGGCAATAATCCTTGTCATGGGATTTGTTTCTGCATTTGCGGGCACTGGCAGGCCAGTTGGTGACGGAATAGTAGCATCTTTCTATAAAGATTTTTCCAGTGCGAGAGAAGTGAGCTGGCAACAGCAGAATGGCTACAAGGTAGCCAGCTTCAACCTGAATGGCAAGAGTATGATGGCTTATTATGATAACCGTTTCGGCCTGGTGGCTGTAATACATCATCTGCTGACCGATAACCTGCCTATTTACCTGCAAATGGATCTGAAAAAGAGCTACAGCGATTACTGGGTATCGGATCTTTATGAAGAAGCCAACGCAAGAGAGTCTCATTACAGGGTCACCCTCGAAAATGCAAACCAGATCGTCGTGATGAATTCATTCAATGGAAGGGATTGGAAAGTACAGAGCCTAATTCCAAAAATTTAGCATACAGAATCAGTTGAGAAGAACAATTGGGGCCGAACGAAGTAAAATTCGCGAGGCCTTTTTTTATTTGATGCCGCTCCGGAAAGTATTTATAACCTGAGCATTACCGTTATACCATAGGTTAAAGGATCACCCAGGTGAACAGCGCCGAAATCATAAGCATACGCGATATATTTTTTATCGGTAATATTCCTTACCCAAAACATGGTTTCCACGTGATGACTGCTTATGCCGAAACGCGTATTAAATAAACTATAGGGCGATTGTTTGATAGAATTGGCGAGATCAAAATACTCGGTGCCCAGGTAAATCCATTCTCCCCTTACCACCAGTTTCAGCCCTTTTTTCTTCCCAACCGGATAACTGTATTGCAGGGTCAGCATGGAAGTGATATCGGGTGTAAATATCTGGTGGTTGCCCGACAAATCTACTTCCGTCCCATTTTGTGATAAATTCAACGTTTTGTAAACAGCATGAGTATATCCGAAATTATAGAAAGCTTCTAGCCCTTCGAAAAGAGTTGCTGCCAATTCTGCTTCGGCCCCCTCACTGGTAAGCCTACCCGCATTTTTTGTGATGGTAACGGCCTGCGGTAAGACGAGTGTGGGCACCTGGGCATTGCTCACGATTGAATAAAACAGAGCCAGGTTGAGTTGAATCTTGTTGTCGAAGAACATATTCTTGATTCCGGCTTCCATATTGTCACTGTATTCAGGTTTATACGGATACAAAGGAGGCTGTGTAGGATCGGGAGATATCTGTGTCAGTCCACCGGTACGGAATCCCCGGCTATAACTGATATAGGCGTTATGGTTGGGATTGATGTGATAAGCGAGACCAAATTTTGGAGAAAAAGCACTGAAACCGGCGGTGGCAGAAGTATCCGGCTGCAGATCAAATTGCGGATTCGGATCAGGGTCATGCTGGTATTGACTGAGCACATTCATATAATCATGTTCGTAATCATACCTCAGCCCGGCGATGATATCGAATTTTTCGGAAATGCTGTACGTAAACTGGCCATAAAAAGCGATCCCTGTTCTTTTGCTTTTAGAAGTAGTGATGATTGAATACAAAGAATCGGGGGATCCGACAAGTGCTGCATCCCTGCCAAATCTTGTCGCCTGTTTGGTCGGATTATCCTGGTAAAAAAAGTACAGGCCGCCCGTCCATTTTAATTTTGAAGAGGATGGGGCAGAAGTGAATCTGCATTCTTCCGTCAACACTTTCACTTTGTTCCATGGTTTTCCGTAATTATCAATGATGGTGATGCCGTCAATGGGAGAGAAATCTCCATCAATCGGTTCTTTGTAATAACGATAATTAGACTGGTAAGCCGTTTGTGAACTGAAATTGAATTGTCGTCCTGAATAATTTGCGATGAAAGATGCGTTCGTTGTATTGTCAACAGCAGTGGTGATGGCATTCTGATCGACCTTGAACGGATTTGCAAATGCCTGATCTGCGCTCGCTGCCAATGGGAAAATGCCATCATTCCTGTTAATCTGGTATTTGATATTTAATGTAAAATGCCAATGAGATGATGCCAGCCATTTTAAAAAGTAATTGCCCGTGATACCGTGCTGCCTGTCGAAGTTTGTGTTATTATATTGATTGGTATAAAACCCATTCATGCCATCATACATCCCGGCGATGCCAAGGTAGAGCTTATTTTTTACCAGTGGAGTTCTGTACGCAAGAGTATATCGTTGTTCGCCATAATTGCCCACGCTGATTTCCGCATATCCATCACTGTGGTTTTCCGGTTCCTTCGAAATGATGTTGATGACCCCACCCATCGCATTCCTGCCATACAAGGTTCCCTGCGGGCCTCTCAGCACTTCAATTCGTTCCACATCGAATAACTGTGCGATATAGGTATCCAGGCTGAATTGATTCACTCCATCGATGTAGGTAACCACAGCCGGATCGTAAGCGCTCGATACAATTCCTCTTATGGAAGTTACATTGCGTTGGTCACCTGGATTGGCTGAATAAAGGTTCGGAACGATGGCCGTAATCTCTTTACTGTTCCAAAGCCGGTATTCCTGTACCTGCCGGGAAGAGATAGCCGAAATACTGAACGGGATCTGTTGCAGCAATTCTTCTTTTTTCTGCGCGGTGACTACGACTGCATCCAGCCGGGAAGCCGATTCTTCCATCATGATCTCCAGCCCCTGCTTTGAATCATCCGGAAAAATTTCGGTTTGATCAGTGATTGCATAACCTATTGCACTTACCTCAATGATATATTTCCCTGCCGGAATATTTCTCAGGAAGAAACTTCCGGTTGAATCAGTGATCGCATTAAAATGAGTATTTAATACGCTGACGGATGCTCCCGTAATTGCATTCGATTTCCTGTCCCTGACCTTACCCGTCACTGTTATAGATTGCTGGGCCCGGACAATAATACAAAAGAGAATACAGGAAGAAATAAAAACAACCCGGTATGCCGTCTTAGGTTTCAGCATTAACATAACACTACAATTTCTGATTGCAACATCGTTCGGACAGCTAGGCCAGGATTTTGCTAAGGTTTGTAAAACTGGTTGCTATATTTTCAAATGGTTTTGGAGCTCCATCCTGTTCTACAAAGAAATGTTTCATTCCGGATTTTTCCGCATTGGCAAAGATCCTTTTGAAATCAATGTACCCATTACCGATTTCAGTAGGTTGCTTTTTATCCTTGTCCATATCTTTTACATGCCAGAGCGGAAAACGGCCCGGATGTTTCTCAAATAATTCAACTGGATCCACACCTGCATTGCTTGCCCAGCCCAGGTCCAGCTCCATTTGCAATGTATCAGGACTGGTTTGTGACAACAGAATATGATATGGAATCTGTCCTTCCACATTTTCAAATTCATGAACATGGTTGTGATAGCATAGGGTGAGTCCGGCTTTTTTGCAGGCTTCTCCGGATTTATTCAGGATATCAACGGACTGCTTTATTTCATCCAGCGTGCCCAGAGCGATGCTTGCGCACACGAGGTATTTAACTCCGCCTTCTGCAGCTTCATCTACGAGCTGCTGGGAATTTTCTTTGAGATTTCTCATAGGAGGAGGATTAAATCTTTTGGTTGTGTCTCCACCAGGCATTCTGAATCCGCCGGGAGGAGCTTTGAAAGGAGTACCCAGCACGTGGTGTGATTGCCACGATAATCCAGAATCTTTTGCCAGGGAAGCAAACTCTTTTGGTTTTAATCCATAGTAGCCGCCCAGCATACTGAATGCCGACTCAATTTCTTTATATCCTATCGCCGCAATTTTCTTCAGGCTGCCCGGAACATCCTTATCTATTGTGTTAAACAAGGTGAAAAGCTGCAGTCCGACAGGACGAGTGGCAGATGGATTGAAAAAAGATGCTTCGGCGTATTTTGAAAGCATAAGGCCTCCAAGCAGCATCGTTCCGGAATTTTTTAAAAAATTTCTTCTGTTGTACATGGCAATTAATTTTAAAGTTTATATTACTTCTCAGGCAAATCAAACCGGCTCAATAAAAATCAAAACCTGTTTTTATTCATTTGGATGAAGCAGTTTTATTTTGGATCAACGAATTTTTAAAATCAATCTCTATCATTTGCACCAGGATCTGGGTTGACGGAGCCTTGCTGTTTTTGCAAACAAAATATACATTATGCATTCCCGTTAGACCAGGATCAACGGCAATATCTGACTGTATGGACATAAGCCTTGTGAAAAGATCAAAATCAAAATTAGCGGCAGTAATTTTTTTCTTTCCCGATTTGCCTCCTTTTCCGCCCATATTTTCCAGGATCCGTGCATAGTCAATTTCTTTCGGATAAATCATTGCCGTCTGGCCGATCAATTTGCCATCCGGGGCATCCAGGTGAACTTCAATAGTACCTCCGGCTGCTCCTGAACCCGGTGAAGCCTGTACGAGAATCTGCAGTTGTTTGATGCCGGAGAAGTCAAGATTTTTATATCCTATATAAGAACCGTCACCGATCATGAAAAATGATTTTGTCGGAGTGATCAGAAATTGTGTGCTTTTCTTTTCGTCTGCTCTTTCGGGATCGAGTGTAGCGCTACGAAGAGCGATCACTGCGTCATCAGAAAGTGGTGAGGAATTTCCATTTCCTTTATCGGTGTAAGCAGCCCTCAGCAAATAACCTCCTTTGCCATTCTCACCTGGGGGAACGCGTGGAATATAGGTTCCACTCAGTGCTATTGAATTAACTGCCGGTTGTTTTTGCCCCACGCTGAGAATATACCTGACCATTCTTTCTGCTTCCTGCGATGAAAGCAGCGGATGTGCAGCCATGGCATGTTCGCCCCAAACACCACTACCTCCGGAAATCACTTTGGCTGCCAGTTTGCTAATCGCGCCGGCATCATTTTTATATTTTTTTGCAACGTCTGTATAACTGGGACCAACGGATGATTTATCCGGCATGTGGCAGGTTTTACAATCATTGGCATTAATCAGATAAAGACCCGCAGAAAATGCTGCTTTGTTATCAGCTGCCAAATGATTTTCTGCAATATCAATCACATCGAATCCCTGCGGAACATAGTCAAAATTGACGGCTACCATATCCCGCTTTATTTTTCCATCCGCAACACTCCCATCTTCCTTATCACTTACGTGTATTGCATAGTCAATGGGCTGATTGGGAAAATAGAAAGTTCTATTCCCTTTGGTGATATCAATGGATACTGCAGGAGGCTCATTGCCGGCCTGAAGCGTTAGCGATTTACTATTTTTTTCTCCCTTGGTGTCCGTAACTGTGAGGGTAGCCTGGTATTCACCCGGCTGATCTAATGTGAAACCTGGATTTGGATCTGCGGAAGTTTTTATCAAGTTGGTTCCGGATGTTATCTTCCATTCGTACTGCAGGGCATTCTTATCGTAGCTGTCATAATCCATGGTTCCTTTGGAAGAAAGTTGTACTGTAAAAGGAACTGCGCCCGCTAATTTATCAGCGGATGCAGCCACTACGGGTTTTCGATTTCCGGCATTGTATTCTATCCGCAGCAGACGTGAATTCGCATTTCCTTTAAACCATGCTGATCCATATTCCAGCACATACAGGTCGCCTTCAGGTGAGAATTTCATATCCAGTGCGCTGCTGAAATTCTTATCCGCCAGAAAAGGTTCCATGGATTTATAATTTTGATTTTCATCCATGCTTACTACCATAATCCATCCGCGCATGAAATCAGTAATAAACCATTTTCCTTCATAATAATCCGGGAAAGGTCTTTTGGCATTGGTGAAATCTGCTTTTCTGAACACGGGCCCACCTGTTGCACTTCTGCCCGAACTTCCCAGCAGCGGGAATGAATCAGAGTTTCCATAGGGGTACCATATAAAAGCTTTCTGAGCCGGGGGAAGTTCTTTTAATCCGGTATTATTCGGGGAATTGTTGACAGGGTGATCCGGGTTGAATGTTTCGTGATATGCGCTGTCGGCAAAATTATAATGCCTGTAAGGCCGGTTATCTCCGATAAAATATGGCCATCCAAAAAAACCGGGTTTGCGCGCCTGGTTGAATTCATCATATCCCCTGGATCCATACACAGAATCCACCACCGCATCAGGCCCCACTTCACCCCAATAAATATATCCGGTTTTGCTGTCAATCGAAATTCTCCAGGGATTCCGGTCACCCATCACATAAATTTCAGGCTTTGTCTTCGAATTCCCTTTCGGAAAAAGATTTCCGTCAGGAATGGTATATGTTCCGTTATCTTCAGGATGAATGCGTAGAATCTTTCCACGCAGATCATTGGTATTTCCGGATCCCCGCTGATCATCCCAGCTTTCACGGCCGGGTCTTTCGTCCATTGATGCAATTCCTGAAGGCGGATTGGCAGTGTTATTTCCAACAGTGATGAAGAGATTGCCCTGCTGATCGAACACCATTCCACCTCCCGTATGACAACAGGTTTCTCTTTGCGTCGGAACTTCGAGTACAATTTTTTTTGAAGCCGGATATAAAGAATCGCCATGGAGTTCCCAGCGGGTAAGTATATGTCTTTTTTCGACAGGATCTGCATAGTACAGGTAGATCCAATTATTCTGACTGAATTTGGGATCAGCAACAATACCAACGAGACCTTCTTCTGCTTCACTCACCACTCCTTCTTTGCTCGTATATTTTGTGTTCACCGGAATTGTGGCAATCAATTTAACCTGTTTTGTCCTGAGGTCCACGGATTTCACCCCACCTTTTCTTTCGGCAATCAATACCCGATTGTCGGGCAAAAAAGTCATTTCCATGGGCTCGTCCATTCCTTCTGTAAGTACCACTTCAGTAAAGCGATTGTCCTCAGGTTTCTCCACCGAAGAGGGATTTTCAGTTTGTTTACAGGAGAAAATAAATCCCACCAACACCAGCAGTATAACATGAATGCTTATGCGATGAGGCAGCAATTTAATTATCATAGCAGAAAAATTTGGCTTGTCATCGTTTCAGGTAGCCGGATTGCTTACTGGTTTTCGCAGATTCGGAAAAGAAAAAGGGATCGCGTCGATGCGCTGAACTAAAGTAAATCAAAATCCTAACGACTTACTTATGTTGCGACGAAATCTGTTTTTTTTGAGATAAAATTCCTCCGTAAAGAATAACCTTAAAAACTAATGCTACACGTCCAGCTTTTTCATATATCCGGCGTCAACCTTTGCTGCATCCAGGGTTGTTCCATTAAATTTCTCCTGTTCGACAATATAATATTGCATTCCGTTTCCGGCAGCTACCTTGGCTATTTTATTAAAATCGATTGAACCTGTTCCCAGGTCGCAGGAGGCATCGAAATCTTTTTCTCCTGCATTTTTAATTCTGTCTTTAATATGACAAAGACGGAACCGGTTCGGATATTTCTGAAGCCATTCAACAGGATCCGCTCCTGCGGTCACGACCCAATAAATATCCATCTCGTAATCTACCAGTGCGGGATCCGTATTCTTGAGCAGAATTTCCTGAGGTCTAAGGCCATCCTGTATCTGGAAAGTATACCAGTGATTATGATAGGCGAATCGCAAACTGTTCTTCTTACATATTTCGCCACACGCATTGAATTTATCGGCGGCAATTTTATAACCATCAAGCGTTTTTTGCGCGCCATAATAAGGACAGATGAGATATTTCATCCCAATCTCGGCCGCCTGTGCTGCTTTTTTTTCAAACTGCCCGTTTGCGTTATTGATGTCGGCATGACAGGAAATGAACTGCATGCCCAGTCCGTCCATCGTTTTTTTAAATTCTTTATTTGTCATGCCCCAAAACATTCCTTTCCCGCCTTCAAATCCTTCAATTTGTTTATAGCCGAAAGAAGACACCTGCTTTAAAGTATCCTGCGGATCTTTCGCCATGACATCTTTTACTGTCCACAACTGGAGGCCGAACTGCTGCAAATTTTCCGGATTACCGGTGCCCGGTAAATCAATGGAATAAGGAGTTCCTTTCAAAGCCTTTGCTGCAAAGGAACCCATGACCAGACCTGAAGCCAGCATCCCGCTTTTCTTCAGGAAATTTCTGCGATTCTGTGACATAGCAATTGTTTATATTTTATTTTTATAAATAATGTTTCTCTTTCAGAAACTTTATCCAGGCATCATATCCTTTCGGATTAATATGCAATCCTTCAATCGTATATTCTTTTTTTAATTTCCCCTCTTCATCGGAAAAAAAAGAATGGGTGTCTATGAAATTGATTTTTGTTTCTGCTGCAAGGTTTTTTAAAAGGGCATTGGTAGAAACAATATGCTGATTTTTATCGTAGTGCTGGGGAAAATTTGTTCTATCCGGATTGACCGGTAATATACTCTCCAGATAAATAATAGTTGACGCACTTTCGTTCTGAACACGTCGAATGATTTTTCTGATATTGTCGGTGATCACTGCATCAGGTATGTCTTTTCCGATATCATTAATTCCGATCAGGATGAATAATTTTGAAGGCTGCCTGCGGATGATATCATCGAGTCTTTTCAGCACACCGTATGTGATATCGCCTCCGATTCCCCGATTGACTACCGTACTATCGCCGGTTAGTTTATCCCACCGGCCCATCTCCGTGATACTGTTTCCCAAAAAAATTATTTTGCCCGTAACAACGGGTTCTTTTTCGAACTGGGCAACGCGCTGTGGATAATGTTCCGGAATAAAGGGAATCGTATCAAACAAACGCTGGTTGGTGACGGTCGATTGTGCCATGGCCATAAACCCGGATCCCAGCAAAATGAAAAAAAAACCAATAGAAAAAAATCTTTTCATGCAGTTGCTGCATTTTATTTCTGAAGTTTTCAACAATACAAATATTTACAGATTTGTGAATTAACCAGAAAAAAATTGACAGGGAGTGTAATTTACAAATCAAATAATTGCAAAGATTATTTTTTTCACTTCGCCCATTTATTTGGAGCGTTTCTTAATTCGGGCGCAGCTGGTAGAACGAAAACTGGTTTTTTCCCGATTCAATAAACCATTTTTCCAATTCCGTAAGTGCCGGCCGCCAGGTTCTGATTTTCTTTGCAGGATGAAAAGACTATTCATACTAACTGCCTTATTTCCAATCGTATTGATCGGCCTTGCCCAGCAGAAGCCTTACGAAACAAAGGCTCAGCAACTGGTTATGACCAATGAAGATTCATTGCATGCCGGAGTATCAAATTCAAAAACTGTCATTTCCGGATATGGAAGCGCTTTTTATCAAAGGGATTTCAATCAGAAACAGTCGACCGTGACACTTGAAAGAGCCGTGTTGTTTCTGGGTCATCAGTTCAGCGATAAAGTTTCCTTTTTCTCCGAGCTTGAGGTCGAAAATGCAAAAATTGCTGCCGGAGAAAACGGAACAGGAGAAATTGCGATGGAGCAGGCATTCCTCAAATTCAATCTGAATCCAAAGCAATACATCGTAGCTGGTTTATTTGTCCCCAGGATAGGCATCCTAAATGAAAATCATTTGCCCGTAAATTTTAATGGCGTGGAAAGACCCATCGTTGAACAGCTCGTTATTCCTGCTACCTGGCGCGAACTGGGAGTTGGTTTTTATGGGTCATCAAACAAAATGCCCCTGAATTATTCTGTTGCTGTAATCAACGGTTTGAACAGTCAAAAATTTGAACATGGTACAGGCATCCGCGAAGGCCGTGCTGAAGGCAGCAGCGCACTGGCCAATAATCTTGCTGTAACTGCTTCGCTGCAATATTTATGGAAGGATTTCAAATTCCAGGTATCAGGATATGTTGGCGGAACTGTGGGACTAAGTCCTCTTGGAGCTGACAGCCTTGGGTTGAACAGTGGGGCATTTGGTACGCCGCTTTATTTAGGAGAAGCTGATGTGCAATATTCAAAAAAAGGAATTGCGATCAAAGCGCTTGGAACTTATATCTGGTATCCCGATGCCGGTACAATAAATGCTGCCTATGCAAACAACATGGCCACAGGTATGTATGGCGCTTATGCTGAACTTGCTTATGACTGGCTTTATCCA
>DATJWE010000191.1:0-9292 GCA_035501475.1 Puia sp.
GGTCGGGCTATACTTATTTCTTCAGCCGGATTCGAAGATGCCCATTATAACAGTATCGGGACGCAGATCGTTTTTCAGGACAGGAAAGGATATGAAGATCCCTGGCGCAAACATCATACTTCATCGGTGACCAGAGATATCTGGATCATGGATACCAAGAGCAATACGTTCAGAAAGATCAGTAGTTATGAGGGAGAAGACCGAGAACCGGTATTCAGCAATGATGATCAGTTCGTATACTATCTCAGCGAAAAAAACGGCACTCAGAATGTTTTCAAAACTCCTGTCCTGAACAAAATGGCTGAGCGGCAGCTCACTTCTTTCAAAGTAAATCCTGTGCGCCATCTCAGCATCAGCAGGGACAATACTCTGTGTTTTACTTATGACGGTGAGATATATACGCTGAAAGAAGGTGAAGAACCAAAGAAAGTTCAAATCCGGATTTTTAATGACGGAAGGGCAGGAGTGGAGAAAAATGTTTCCATAAATGGTAATGTCTCAGAATTTGCATTGTCACCCAATGGCAAAGAAATCGCTTTTGTGACCCGGGGAGAGATTTTTGTGACAAGCGTGGAAGGCGGACAAACAAAACGCATTACAAGCACTCCTCAACAGGAACGCATGGTGCAATGGAGCCCGGATGGCAGAAGCCTGGTCTATGCAGCAGAGAGGAATGACAGCTGGGATATTTACCGGGCATCCATTGCCAGAAAGGAGGAACCTTATTTCTATGCCGCTACGATTATTAATGAAGAACCACTGATAGCTACGGCTGAAGAAGAATACCAGCCGAAGTTTTCACCCGACGGAAAGGAAATTGCGTATGTGGCTGAACGTAATATTTTAAAAGTATATAACCTGGCAAGTAAGCAAACTAGGACGCTCCTGCCTGAAGGAAGAAATTATTCCTATAGTGACGGCGACTGGGATTTTAACTGGAGCCCTGATGGAAAATGGATTATCTGCAATGATCAGGAAGGTTCCTGGTTTAGTGAAAATGCAGCAGTAATCAAAGCGGATGGCAGCGAAGGAATACAGCATCCGGCGGTCAGCGGATTTGAGCAGAATAATCTTAAGTGGTCACTCGACGGAAAGGCAATCACCTGGACCAGCGCCAGAGAAGGACGCAAATCCCTGGCTCTGCAGGGCAGCAGGGAAGTAGATGTATATGCAGGATTCCTTGATGAAGAGCAGTATGACCGTTTTAAATTGAGTAAGGAAGATTATGCGTTGGTCAAGGAAAAAGAAGACAAGGAAAATACCGAAAAAGAAAAAAATAAGAAAGCTGAAACTAACGGTAATGCACATCCTCAGACAGGCGATGCAGGAAAGACCGACAATGTCAAATCCTGGACTCCCGATATAAAAAACCTGCAAGACAGGATTATCCGTTTGAGCATCAACAGTTCTTCCATTTCTGATTACGCCCTGAGCAAAGACGGCAGCAAACTCTATTATCTGGCTTCGTTTGAAAAAGGGTATGATCTCTGGGTAACCGAGCCCCGCACAAAGGAAACAAAGATCCTTGCGAAGCTGGGTGGATCTCCCAGCGGGCTTGAGGTCAGCCAGGACGGGAAATCCCTTTTTGTAACCAATAACGGATCGCTGGTGAAAGTCGATGAAACCGGCAAGATATCTCCCGTAGCCATCAATGGGGAAATGGTGTTGAACCCGGCAAAGGAAAGAGAATATATTTTCAATCATGTATGGAGACAGGTTGAAAAGAAATTTTATGACCCGAAAATTGGTGGTGTGGACTGGAATAAAATGAAAGAAATCTATGCGAAATTCCTGCCGCATATCAGCGACAATTATGATTTCCAGGAATTATTGAGCGAGATGCTTGGTGAATTGAATGCTTCACATACAGGAGGTCGTTATAATCCAAGGCCTGATAATCCCGACATGACTGCCGCACTCGGATTGTTATATGACGAATCATCAGGAGGGAACGGATTGAAAATTACAGAGGTACTTGAAGGGGGACCACTCGATAAATCCATAAGCAAAGTGAGGGCCGGCGATATTATTGAAAAAATTAACGATGAAGCCATTACTGACAGTGTTGACTGGGCTAAATTCTTAAACCGTAAAGTCGGGAAGAATACCCTGTTAAGCGTTTATGATCCTGCTGCCAATACCCGTTGGGATGAATCGGTAAAGCCCATTAGTTTCGGGGAAGAATCCACGTTGATGTATAAACGTTGGATGAAAAAAATGGAAGACATGGTGGCGAAGCTGAGCGGTGGGAAAGTGGGTTATGTTCATGTTCAGGCCATGAATGATGGAAGCTACCGGAATACATTTGATGCCGTGTTGGGTAGAAATTTTGATAAAGAGGCGTTGATTGTGGATACCCGTTTCAACGGTGGTGGCTGGTTACACGATGACCTTACCACATTCCTGAGCGGAAAACGCTATCTTGATTTTGCTCCGCAGGGGCATCGGCTGAAGGATGGTGAGCCCATGGGCAGGTGGACAAAACCGAGTTGCGTGTTGATGAGTGAAAGTAATTATAGTGATGCGTTTATTTTTCCTTATGTATATAAAGAGAACGGTGTGGGAAAACTGATCGGAATGCCTGTGCCCGGAACAGGTACTGCCGTTTGGTGGGAACAACAAATTGATCCGACGATTGTCTTTGGAATTCCCATGGTGGCAACGATCGGAAGAGAAAACCGTCCTACGGAAAACCTGCAGCTTGAACCGGATATCAAAGTGCCCTTGCCTTATGAAGATTTTCTGAACGGAAAGGATCCTCAGATCGAAGCCGCTGTGAAGGAAATGCTGGATACTATATCAAAGGAGAAAAAAGCATTTTAAAAGCGGTTGGTTAAACAAAAGAAGGGTTACGCTTAATTGCAATGGATTTACTACAAACAGTTGAAAAAATGATCAAACTTTCAGATTTACTTTCCTCAGAATGGATGACTGTCAGAAAACTTATTTCTGCCTTTATATTTTTTTTCCTGCTAACGACAGGATGTAAAGAACCTTATACGCCACCAGTCAATCCTTCGAGTGTGAATTATCTTGTAGTGGATGGTTTTATAAACAGTGGGGCGGGACCTACAACTATCAAGCTAAGTCGTACCCGCAGTCTGTCCAGTACGGATTCCATGCCTGAACTGAATGCACATGTAACCATACTGGATGATCTTTCCCAAGTCTATCAGCTGACTGAAGTAGGTAATGGTATTTATATGCTTAATCAGCTCAATGCCGATTACCAAAGACAATACCAACTCGATATTATTACATCTGATGGGAAAGAATATCGTTCCGACCCGGTGATTCCTAAACAAACTCCGCAAATTGACAGCGTTCACTGGGAAGCGGACAATTTCGGAGCTCATATTTATGTCAATACCCACGATCCTCAAAATAATAGCAGGTATTACCGGTGGAGTTATGAGGAAACTTGGGAGCGTAAAGCGGCAGTCAACTCCGGGGTTATCTATGACAGTGGACAAGTAGTGCTTAGACCACCCTCGCAACAAATCTTTGAATGCTGGCCTACTGATACTTCAACCAATATTCTGATCGGCACTTCGCAGAATCTTTCACAGGATGTGATCTATCGTCAGCCGATTACCACTGTGTCAATAGGCACCGAGCAAATCTCCGTTTTATACAGTATTAACATTTATCAGTATGTTATCAGCGAAGAGGCGTTCAATTACTGGCAATTGATGAAAAAAAATACCGAACAGCTTGGGTCTTTGTTCGACGTACAACCCTCTCAAACGGCAGGGAATATTCATTGTCTCAGCAATCCGGCAGAACCGGTGGTGGGATATATCAGCGTATCCTCTGTGACTCAGCAAAGAATTTTTATAAACAATAGTGATTTACCCTATTGGGGGTATATATTCCCTTATGAATGCGATTCTACGATTACTGTTGCTCCAGACAAAATCAGCCAGGTCTTCCAGGATAGTGTACTCTGGATTCCTGTTACAATCAATATCAACGGTTCTGTTGTCGGGGCTCCGCCAGAATGCGCAGATTGCCGATATGGAGGATTCTCCAACCAGAAGCCTTCTTTCTGGCCCTGAGAAAATAGTGTTGCGCTTATTGAACTTTTTCCGAAGTCAGAATTTTAGCTCGATATCTGATTCGGCATAGCCTACACAGGTCAGCACCCAGCCTTCGCGAATATCCTTCTCCGTTAGGACTTCATTAATGCTCATTTTCACCTGGCCATTCAACAACCTTGCAGCACAGGTTGAGCATCTGCCTCCTCTGCAACTATAAGGCAGGCGGATATGGTTATTTAAAGCGGCTTGTAAAATATTGGTGGGATATTTGACTTCAATGTGATGAACCTTGTCCTGGAAATGAATCATTATTTTTTTGTCGCTGGTATCTGCAATAAGAGGGGGAAGTGGAACATATTCAACAGTAAAATGCTCTGTTTTGATCATGTCCTCTGCAAAACCCATCAGCCGGAGAGTAAACCTCGCCATTCGCATCAGGGCGGGAGGGCCGCAAAGATAGAAAAGCTGCTTCATGTCTTTAATGAGATGGGCTTGTACTAATTTTTCCAGCAGGAAATTGTTCAGTCGTTGGGAAACATGAGTATACCTTGCTGTTTTGGTAAGCAGGCTTATCCATAACAGTTGTTGCGGGGATTTTTTTTGCAACCCGTCAAGCTGGTTTTTAAAAATGATGCTTTTTTCGTCATGATTCTGATAAATAAGAACCACCCTGCTCTGAGGTTCTTCGGCCAGGATTTTTTTTAATAGGGAAAACACGGGGGTAATTCCACTACCAGCCGTGATAAAAAAAATTTGCCTGCGCAGGCTTTTATCTGTCTCAAGCGTGAACCTGCCGGAGGGAGCAATTGAGATCAGGAGATCATTTTTTTTAATGTGATCGATTAAGAACCGGGATATTTCCCCATTGACGACACGCTTAATAGTGATAGCAGGCAAATGGTCAATTCCGGGAGTGGAAGAAAACGAGTATGACCTGCGGATTTCACTGGTTCCTTTTTTGAAAATAAAAGTCAGGAACTGACCTGCTTCGTAAGAAATTTTCTCTCCATCCTCCCTTTCAAAAAAAATTGTCATGGCATCTTTTGTTTCCTGCCTTGTTTTCACAACTTTTAATTGAAACTGGTCCATCCGGTAAATTAATATTTTTTTAACAGGCCGCAGAATTGGCTCCGCGATATGATTCAGGTATACGAATAACCTCCGGCAACTTGAAACGGCCAAAGAGAATTACGAGCTGTCTCAAAAATTGCTCGACCTGGTCTTACAGCGCTTTCAACTCAGGCAGGCCACAATTGTAGATGTGAGGAATGCGCAGGAAAGTTTTGAAAACGCAGGATTTTTATTAATCAATGTCAGTTATGCAGCTAAATCTCCGGAAATACAATTGAAGATGAAGAGACTGGCTAACCGGCTGAGATGGTAAACTGTTTCTAAATTAACGACCAGTGGTCAAGTTTCATTGCACATATAACGCAGGTCTTTAGCGCCTTGGCGTCTTTGCGTGCAATTTCTTTCCGGAATATCAACAACTGAATTTTATTCTCAGGTTTATTTTTCGCAAAGGTGCAGTGACAGGAATTATTTTCTTCTTGGTCAAAATTAAAATAAGGTTCTTACGCCATACGCAACTTTGGCTTCATGTTCGAGTAGCCATTTCTTTCGCCAGATTCCTCCGCCATAGCCTACCAGGTCATTATTAGAGCCGATGACCCGGTGACAGGGAACCACAATGGAGATATTATTTTTTCCGTTTGCTGAAGCTGCAGCGCGGATAGCCTTTGTATCACCTAATCTTCTCGACAGCTCAAGATAGCTGATCGTTTTTCCATACGGTATCCCGATCAGTTCATCCCAGACTTTTTTCTGAAATGCTGTGCCTTCCTGGTGTACAGGGATTTCAAAGGCCCTCCTTTCTCCATGAAAATATTGGATCAACTGTTCCACACATTGGATGATAATGGCAGGCATTTTTTTCCTGGAATGATCGGCGGGTGGTTTCGTTATGTTGTCAATGAAATTAATTTCACTGATATAGTTTTCTGTTCCGGAAATTTTGAGCAGTCCGATCGGTGATTGATAATATGTGGTATAGATATCCTGCATGATTCAGGAATATTCCGGCTTTTTTCTTGGCAATAAATATAATAAAGTAAGGATGATATTCAACAGGATGCTGGCGGTCGGACTGAATAAGGAAATGATGATCGAAGCAATATAAAGAATATTTGAAATAAGAAACAACCGGGTCAGATATTTGATAAAACTTTCAGTCAATCGCTCATCGACGAGTCTTTTTTTGTGAATCGCATACAACCACATCATGAACCAGACAAAGGCCGGAAGGAAAATGCCAATAGCAAAAAAAGTTACTGCATTTTGTCTCTGATCCGGATCATTGATATGATCTCCAAAAATAGCTGTGGGAAATGGGAGAAATGAAATTGCCATGAGGAATGCCACATTCATCATATTGAAAATATGGTTTGTTCTTTTATACAGTTTGAAGATATAATGATGGTTGCTCCAGTAAATGCCAATGGTGATAAAGCCAAATGTATAAGCAAAATATTTTGGCCAGAGTTTCAGCAGGTATCGGAATAAGGATTGATGCAGGAGATCATTATGATCCGGGATTTTTATTTCCAGGATCAATAAAGTGGTGGCTATGGCAAAAACACCGTCGCTGAATGCTTCGAGTCTTTGTGTAGAGACTTCACTATCGGTATGAAAATGCGTGGCCATTTTATTTGAGAGCCAGAATTCAGCCAACCTTCCATCCATTTTCCACTTTTCGTTCGGGCTGGAGTAAAACTACTTCTTTCTTATCAGTATATACCCCGAGCACAAGACATTCGCTGAAAAAATCGGCAATTTGTTTTGGTGGAAAATTAATCACAGCGATCACCTGTTTTCCGAGCAGATCAGCTTTATTATAAAAATCTGTTATCTGTGCTGATGATTTTTTTATTCCCATTTCTCCGAAATCTATAGTTAAACGAAAGGCTGATTTTTTTGCTTTTGGAAAATCACTAACTTCCGTGATTGTTCCGATGCGGATATCGATTTTTGCAAAATCTTCCCATGAAATCGGCATAGTAAAATTTTTCATCTAAACTAAAACAAAATATATGAAACGAACAGCAACGGCCGTATGGAACGGCTCTGGAAAAGAAGGAAAAGGATATCTCACTACTCAAAGCACCTCCTTAAACAAAACGCAGTATTCATACAAGTCAAGATTCGAAGATGGAGTCGGCACCAATCCGGAAGAATTGATTGCTGCCGCGCATGCCGGGTGTTTCGCAATGAAGTTAAGCTTTGTATTGCAGGGAGCAGGATTTACAGCTGATTCACTGGAAGTGACAGCCGAAGTTACCCTTGATAATGGAGTTATTACCAGTTCTCACCTGGTGTTGAAAGCAAAAATTCCGGGAATCAACGCCCAGAAGTTCAAGGAATCTGCCGAAGATGCCAAACTGAATTGCCCGATCAGCAAGTCGCTGAATACAAGTATCAGTTTGGATGCTTCTTTGGTTTGATCTATACTCAGCGGGTTCTCAGTTGTTGTTTTCCACGCAGTAAAAAATAAATCATAATGAAGGTTGAATATTTTAAACCGACATTATTATTAAAATCTATTATTAAATCTTATACAATAATAGAAACGCCAATTGCTTTGGAAACAGTTGTACTGCCTCATTGCGGACTTATATTTGCGTTGCAGTTTAAAGGCAGGGTAACAATAAACAGGGGTGAAACAACAGAAGATATACCCAGGCTGGCCTTGTCGGGAATGCGAAAAACATTCCGGAAGTTTAATTATGAAGCCAACACTTCAACCATATTAGTCACTTTCACTGAAACGGGGGCTTACCAGGTTTTTAAACGACCCCTCTTTGAGCTGTTCGAAGATATAGAATCGCTGGATTCTTTTTTTGCCGCTTCAGAGGTTAGTGAACTGGAAGAAAAAATTTATACGGCAATAGATAATTATGAACGAATCAGGTATATCGAGAATTATTTGATAAGCAAATTGATTTGTGTTGATGCTGACAAATTAGTCTGGGCAGCTGTCAACGAAATTCACAAAACCACAGGAATTGTAAATATCTGTTACCTCGCAAACCATTTCGCACTAAGCCAGGACGCATTCGAAAAAAGATTCAGAAAGATAGTGGGATCCTCTCCAAAACAATTTTCAACAATCGTCAGAATGAAGTTCCTGTTAGCAAAAGAGCCCGGAAGCAAATCAATGACCGACCTTGCTTACAGGTTTGAGTTTTACGACCAGGCTCACTTTATTAAGCAATTCAAGAGCTTCACCGGCCAGACTCCCAAGGACTTTTTTAAAGCTCCTTATATCTGGGAGCAATGATTTTTTACAATTTTATTTTGCGATTAATTCTTTTTTTGCGTTGCCAAATAAACGCTAAATGAGAAAAATCATGCTAATTATTTATATCATTCTTGGATTCATAGGATTGATCCTGGTGATCGCGGCTTTTACCGGGAAAGATTATACAATTCAAAGAGAGATTGTCATTAATAAGCCAGACAGTACCGTGTATGAATATCTCCGGTACTTGAAAAACCATAAAAATTTTAATGCGTGGTTTTTAAAAGATCCAAACATGAAAGAATCTTTTAAAGGCACCGATGGGCAAATCGGTTTTGTTTATGCCTATGAAGGAAACAAAGAAGTGGGTGCAGGAGAACAGGAATTAATGAGTCTTGCTCCAAATAAATCAGTGGGGATTGAGCTCAGATTTTTGAAGCCTTTTAAAACGGTGTCTACCACTCCATTTGATCTGGAAGCACTAGGTCTATCCCAGACAAAAGTGAAATGGACGATGAACGGCCAAATGAATTACCCAATAAACATCTCCTTGTTGTTTGTTAATATGAATAGTTTTCTCGGGAAAGATGTGCAAAAAAGTTTAGAAAATCTGAAGCAGAAACTGGAAAAATAATTTCAATATGAAGTTCAAAACTAAAATACTTCAATTCGGTAATAATACCGGCATTCAGGTGGCCAAAGAGTTACTTGAAAAACTGGGAGGGGGCAAAAAGCCGTTGGTCAAAGTGACTTTAAATAATTATACTTACCGGAGTGCTGTAGGTAAAATGGGAGATAGATTTCTGGTCAGCCTGAGTGCTGAAAACAGAAAAAATGCCAATGTGAAAGGCGGCGATACCATCGAAATCAATATTGAATTAGACAAAGAGCCCAGAATTGTGGAATTGCCTCCCGATTTTGAAAGGGTGCTGAATAAAAATAAATCAGCCAAAGA
>DATJWE010000192.1:0-12136 GCA_035501475.1 Puia sp.
GATCTTAATAATGCACCATTTTTAAAAATGAATCAATTCAGAAACCAGGTGCAGGCGGAGGATTGATTCAGTTTTCGCGAAGCGAAAAACAAAAAACAAAAACGATTACCTTTTTAAAAGATTATGGCAAAAGCACAAGTACCCAGTCCCAAGGCGGCTGCGAAAAAAAGAGTTGTAAAAGTTGATGTCTACGGCGATGCACATATCACAGCCAGTTTCAACAATATTATTATCAGCATTACCAATAAGCAGGGGCAAATCATCTCCTGGAGCAGCGCAGGTAAAATGGGCTTCAAGGGTTCCAAGAAAAATACTCCCTATGCTGCACAGATGGCGGCATCAGATGCAGCAAAGACTGCAGTAGAAGCGGGTTTGAAAAAAGTGGATGTATATGTGAAAGGACCTGGTTCAGGACGAGAAAGTTCAATCAGAGCAATTTCAAATAGTGGAATTGAAGTGGTGATGATTAAAGATGTTACTCCGTTACCGCATAACGGATGTAGACCACCGAAGAAAAGAAGAGTATAAACCGCCTGGTTAGGTATCAGAACCCGATAAGTGGTGATACTTTTAATCTGGCAACTATTATAAACGGGTGTACGATTCATTTTTAAGATTTTTACTGATCGTACATCGTCACTAAAAAATCAATATACAACTATGGCACGTTACAGAGGTCCAAAGACCAAGATCTCCCGCATTTTTGGAGAACCCATTTTGGGGAACGGAAAATACCTGACCAAGAACAGCAATCCTCCCGGTCAGCATGGAGCTTCACGCAAAAGAAAAAGCTTGGGTGAATACGCACTTCAGCTGAAAGAAAAGCAAAAAGCAAAATACACATACGGAGTGTTGGAGCGCCAGTTCCACAAAACTTTCGAAGAAGCATCCCGCAGAAAAGGCGTTACCGGAGAGAATCTGATCAGGCTGCTTGAAGCACGTTTGGATAATACGGTTTTCCGCCTCGGCATTGCACCATCAAGACCTGCTGCGCGTCAGCTTGTGACACACAAACACATTGTTGTAAATGGTGATGTGGTGAATGTCCCTTCTTTCCAATTGAAACCCGGTGACATTATCACTCTTAAGGAAAGTACGCAGTCTAATACTGGAATTACGAGCCAGATCAAAGGCAAGAGTAATAAATTCAACTGGCTCGATTGGAGCGAAGCTGAATTCAAAGGAACTTTTATTACTTATCCTGAAAGGGAAAGTGTTCCGGAGAACATTAAGGAGCAGTTAATTGTTGAGTTGTACAGTAAATAAAATCTAACCCCTCATAGATGGGTTACTAAAACAAATTTCTAAGTCCCCTTAGGGATTTAGGGTAAATCATAAAATGTAAATATGGCCATTTTAAATTTCCAGAAACCAGACAAAATCATATTACAAAAAGCAACTGATTTTGAAGCACAATTCGAATTTCGTCCATTAGAGCCGGGCTATGCGGTTACCATCGGTAATGCCCTGCGCAGAGTATTGCTAAATTCTCTTGAAGGATATGCAATCATTGGAGTAAAGATTGAAGGCGCGGATCATGAATTTGCCACGCTGAAAGGGGTGACAGAGGATGTGGTTGAAATCATTTTAAATCTCAAACAGGTGAGATTTAAAAAGAAAGTGGAACATGAAGTAGGTCAGGAAAAAATTACCCTTAGCCTGAAAAATAAAACCGAATTCACAGCAGGTAATATTGGAGAAGCTACTCCGAGTTTTGAAGTGATGAACCCCCAACTGCTGATCTGTACGATGGATCCATCTGCTAAACTCGATATCGAGATCACTATCGGGAAAGGTCGCGGATATATTCCGGCAGAAGATAACAAACCCAAGGATGCACCTTTCGGTTATATCCCGACTGATGCAATTTTCACCCCCATCAAAAATGTAAAATATTCAATCGAGAATACGCGCGTTGAACAACGTACAGACTTTGAAAAACTGTTGATGGAAGTAGCTACTGATGGCACGATCCATCCTGAAGAAGCTGTTAAGCAGGCTTCCCGGATCCTGATCCAGCATCTGATGATCATTACGGATGAAAACATCACATTTGATAACAAGGAAGAAAAGAAAGAAGACCTGGTAGATGAGCAGACATTGCAATTGCGGAAGGTATTGAAGACTCCGTTGGAAGACCTCGACCTTTCTGTGCGTGCATTCAATTGCTTAAAAGCCGCCAAAATCAATAGTCTCAGTGAGCTCGTTACCTATGAACAGGAAGACCTGATGAAGTTTCGCAATTTCGGTCAGAAATCTCTTGCCGAAATCGAACAGGTATTGGGTGAAAGAGGTCTGCATTTTGGAATGGACCTGAGCAAACTGAAACTGGATGATGAGTAATGAATGTAGAAATGTGCGAATGTGGAAATATGAAAATCAGGTTTCTGCATTTTTGCACGACACATTTGAACTATAATATGAAATGTGAAAATAGGGAACTGTGAAAATACCATTTCCACTCTTCCACATTCTCACATTTCCACATAAACAAATACAGTCTTGTAATTCCTGACACGGTACAAGATTTAAAAACTTAAACGTCATGCGTCACGGAGACAAAATCAAAAACCTGAGCAGAACGGCATCGCACCGTAAAGCCCTGCTTAGCAATCTGGCCTGCCAGCTGATCAGTCACAAAAGTATTGTCACCACTCTGGCTAAGGCAAAGGCACTGAGAGTATATGTAGAGCCGCTTATTTCCAAGGCAAAAGAGAATACCACACACCAGCGTCGCGTTGTATTCAGCCATCTTAAAGACAAAGAAGCAATCAATGAATTGTTCGGAAATGTAGCGGGCAAAGTTGCCGGTCGCCCGGGAGGGTATACCCGCATCATAAAATTGGGAACCCGCGTCGGAGATAATGCAGAAACAGCATTGATAGAACTCGTTGATTTCAATGAAATCTATGGCAAAGGGAAGGGCGAAGCCAGGGAAGCCGGCAGGAAAACCCGCCGTGGAGGTAGTCGTAAAAAAGCCGGAGCTAAAACCGAGGGAGTACAGGAAGCAGAGGTGGTGGCCGAAACAAAAGCTCCTGCTGAAAGCGCAAAGCAGAAAAAAGATGCAGAATAGATATCAGGTGATTTTTATAAATGAAAAGCAGAACCTCGCCGGTTCTGCTTTTTTATTTTCCAGCTGGAATTCTTTACGGACAGATCAGGTTTGTGAAAAATTAATCGGGACAAACAATTTTGAATTTCTTTTCTTTGCAAAACTTTTATAGTAATCTTTATTTATGCAGCAACAACCAGCCACTTTGCTTTTAGAAGATGGTACTGTTCATCATGGGATGTCTTTTGGTATGATAGGCACCACTTCGGGTGAAATATGTTTTAATACCGGGATGACAGGATATCAGGAAGTATTCACGGATCCGAGTTATTTTGGACAGGTGTTGATCATGAATACCGTGCATATCGGAAATTACGGAGTGAAAGATAGTGACGTCGAATCTGACAGTGTAAAGATTCGTGGATTGATTGGCCGCAACCTCGAAGATCAGTTTTCCAGGAAACAGGCAAAGGGTTCTCTGGATGATTACCTGAAAGCAAATAAAATCGTCTGCATCGAAGGTGTTGACACCCGGGCGCTAGTAGCCCATGTGCGTGTTCGCGGGGCTATGAATTGCATTCTATCTTCAGAAAAGAAAGATCTCAAAGTTTTACAGGCAGAGCTCGCAAAAGTGCCGTCTATGGCGGGTTTGGAGCTTGCTTCAGCGGTTAGTACACAGAAGGAATATGAAGTGGGTGATCCAAAATCAGGGATCAGAATTGCTGTGTTGGATTATGGTATCAAGCAGCATATCCTGCAATGCATGGTTGCCCGGGGTGCTTATGTAAAAGTATATCCCGCAAAAACGAATGCAGCGAAGCTGAGAGAATTTAAACCAAATGGCTATTTTCTCTCGAACGGTCCCGGCGATCCTGCAGCGATGGACTATGCGATTACAGCGGTGAAAGAAATTTTAAAAGAAGAAAAGCCGCTGTTCGGAATTTGTCTTGGTCATCAACTGCTTGCTTTAGCGAATGACATTCCAACCTTCAAAATGCATCATGGTCACCGGGGACTGAACCATCCTGTCAAGAATCTCATTACCGGAAAATGTGAAATTACTACTCAGAATCATGGGTTCGGGGTTGATCCGGAATCAGTCAGAAAAAAATCAAATGTGGAGATTACGCATGTTAATCTCAACGATGAATCCATTGAAGGTATACGTTTAAAAGGCAAGCCTGTATTTTCAGTTCAATATCACCCGGAATCAACACCGGGTCCGCACGACAGCCGGTATCTGTTTGATGAGTTTATTGAGACGATTAAAAGAAGTTGACGGTATATTCTTGCAAGTTGGTTTTTTAGCAAATAATCAATACGATATATACTATTTGTCTGTCAACTTTCTACTTTCATCTCTTCGCAATCATAATCATCCGCGGAGACTTTTTAACATCATACACATTCAGATCATAATCGCCGAAAACTTCCTGTATCTGAAGTCCGTGAAAAGTGAACATATCATTGAAATCGTCTAATGAAAACTTGGCTACACGCTCTGCAAATTCCTGGTGGGTGCCTGTCTTCTCATCTTCAATAAGTATTTTTTTATAGAAATGTGTTTCATCATACCATTTGGTCAGATGATAAATCACTCCATTGATTTCTTTCCGGGATATGTGAACCAGACGGTCCTCCGCATAATGTGCATTGAGATAATCCATCACAAGCATTCCATTTTTTTTCAATGACTGGGCGATTGTTCGGATGGCATTATAGTGCTCTCTTTGTGTTTTAAAGTATCCGAAGCTGGTGAAGAAATTGAATGCATAATCGAAATAATTTATCCAAAAGGGGAGGCGCATGTCGTGCTGGTAAAAATGGAGATGATCGTTTTCGAACCGTAGGGCGAAGGCGATGCTGTCAGGAGCAATATCTGTTCCCGTCACATCAAATCCTTTTGCTGCAAGTGCCCTTGCATGGCGACCCCTCCCACAGGCCATATCAAGCATTATTGCTTTTGAGTCGGGGCGAAGATGTGTAAGCAAATGCTCTATAAATAGCGCGGCTTCTTTTTCGTTGTGTTCAAAGTAGAGCTGGTGATAATAAGGAGAGTTAAACCATTTGATGAACCAGTCTGCAGGCAGCATCATGCTGTAAAATTTTGTCAAAGGTAAAACCACTGTTCTCATCCCTTTTACAAAGATGAGGTGAACAGAAAATAGAGTTCATTCTATTAATAAATAAAAGGTAACCCATTTTAATCGATTTTTTTTGAAATTAATTTGAGAGAATAGTTATGAAAGGGGATTCTGCCATTCGCTAAACACCTATTTTTGCAGTTCAATTAAACCTTCACAACGAGTGACATTGATTAAGAGCATATCGGGTATCAGGGGAACGATTGGGGGGAAGCCCGGTGAAAACTTATCTCCGCTGGATATAGTAAAATTTACTGCAGCTTTTGGGAGTTGGGTCAAGGAAAGAAATACAGGCAAAAAGATAGTCATTGGCCGTGATGGTCGCATCAGTGGTGAAATGATACGCAATCTTGTGGTGAGCACCCTGACAGGCCTGGGGCTGGATATCGTAGACCTCGGACTTTCAACGACCCCTACTGTTGAACTGGCAGTGACCTCGGAGCATGCAGCGGGGGGCATTATCATTACTGCCAGTCATAACCCAAAAGAATGGAATGCACTGAAATTGCTTGATCATCACGGGGAATTTATCAGTGCGGAACACGGAGCGACTATTCTTGAAAGAGTAAAGCACGATAACTTTTCATTTGCCGGTGTGGAAAAATTGGGCAGTCATGCCATAAATAATTCCTATCTCCAGAAACATATCCATGCCGTTATCAGTTATCCGCTCGTTGATGTAAAATCGATCAGTCAAAAAAACTATAAAATTGTTATAGACGTGATCAATTCCTCGGGCGCCCTGGTTGTTCCTTCCCTGCTTAAAGAACTGGGTGTGGATGATGTGATTGTCCTGAACGGGGAAGTGGATGGAAAATTTGCACATAACCCTGAACCTTTGCCAGAAAACCTGGTTGCGCTGAGCTCTGCTGTGATAAAATCAAAAGCAGATCTGGGAATTGCTGTGGATCCGGATGTGGATCGTCTTTCTTTTGTTTGTGAAGATGGCAGCATGTTCGGAGAAGAATACACGCTGGTGGCCGTTGCTGATTATGTTTTGGGAAAAAAAGTGGGCAATACCGTGAGCAATATGAGCAGTACGAAGGCGCTGAAGGAAATCACTGTAAAACATGGAGGCCAGTATTTCCCTTCCGCTGTGGGCGAAGTGAACGTGGTAAGAAAAATGAAAGAGGTAAATGCAGTGATTGGGGGTGAAGGTAATGGAGGGATTATTGTTCCGGACCTGCATTACGGGCGGGATGCGCTGATTGGGATCGGACTTTTTCTCAGCGCACTGGCTCAACATAAAAACGGGATGAAATCTTTCCGGACAAAATATCCTGATTACTTTATTTCCAAGAATAAGATTGAATTGCAGAATGGAATCGACGTTAGGGAAATTTTTGAAAAGATTAAAAAGAAGTACAAAAACCAGCCTTCCAATACAGAGGACGGGCTGAAGATTGAATTCGATAACGACTGGGTTCACCTGCGGACTTCCAACACAGAACCGATCATTCGTATTTATGCCGAAAGTAATTTCGAAACAACGGCAAACAATATCGCCCAACGATTAATGCAGGATATCAAAGAATTTATCTGATCCCAGGGTCTGCACTTAGTTTTTCAATTTTACATATTATTATACAAAGGCGCAGAGGATATAGGCTGGATTTAAATCCTGGGCTATATACGGCACAATTAACCCATGTGCCAGGTTGTTTTGAGCCAGCCTAAAATCCAAAATGTTTTATCTTTGCAGCCGTTTCAACAAAACGAATTATGTCTGATACAGGTGCAGGTGTTATAGAACGGATTTATCTGGATAATGCAGCTACTACTCCATTGGATGAGCAGGTGCTGGAAGCGATGATGCCCTATCTTACCGAAAGATTTGGTAACCCTTCTTCTATTTATTCTTACGGCAGGGAGAGTCGTCTGGCGATTGAAACGTCCCGAAAAAATGTGGCCAGAATTTTACAGGCAAATCCGGCAGAAATATTTTTTACGAGTGGAGGCACGGAAAGCAGCAACACAGCCGTAACAGCAGCGGTGAGGGATCTGGGATGCAAACATGTTATTACCTCTCCGTTAGAGCATCATGCTACATTACATAGTACAGAGCATCTGCAGAAAACAGGCGAAGCGCATTTGAGCCATGTGAAAGTTTTGCCGAATGGTCATATTGATATGCAGGATCTGGAAGATTTACTTGCCAAAAGCAAGGAGAAATGTCTCGTGACCCTGATGCATGCAAACAATGAAATCGGTAATATGCTGGACATTCATGCTGTCGGGGAATTGTGCAAAAAATATGGAGCAGTCTTTCATTGCGATACCGTGCAAACCGTAGGTCATTTTCCTTTCGATCTTCGTCATACGTTCGTTCATTTTATAACCGGGGCCGGTCATAAATTTCATGGTCCCAAAGGCATCGGTTTATTATACGTCAATGAAAATATAAAGATCAATCCTTATATTCATGGCGGCTCGCAGGAACGCAATATGCGGGCAGGGACTGAAAATGTGTATGGCATCGTTGGCTTTGCCAGGGCACTGGAGCTTGCTACGGCGAATTACGAAACAGAAAGCGCTTATATAAAAGATATTAAACTATACATGCTGGATCAATTGAAAAAAAATGTCCGGGATGTTTCTTTCAATGGCGATCCGTTAGGCCGAAGCCTGTATACTGTGCTTAGTGTGAGTTTTCCCAAGACAGAAAAAAGTGAAATGATATTGTTCAATCTTGATATCAACCATATCTGTGCTTCCGGCGGAAGTGCCTGCACAAGCGGCGTTGAGCAAACTTCCCATGTAATCCGCGCAATCAATAATAATCCCGGCCGGGTAACTGTCCGTTTTTCTTTCAGCAAATACAATACAAAGAAAGAAATCGATGCTGTAGTAAGTAAACTGAAAGAGCTCATTTAGCTGGCATTAATAGTATCACGCAAAGGAAAATGCAAAGACGCAAAGAGCTTTTTCAGCTTCCCACTTTGCGGGAGATTTTATACAGTCATTCCATTTGTTTCAAAAAAGCTATCTTTCTGTAAAATTCCTGCTATGCCGAAAAGATTGCTTTCTTATGTCTATCCAGTCTGCGCATTGTTCTTATTCAGTTGTCAATCCAATCAACCTCCACAAACCCAAAATAATGCTGCAGATTCGGTCAAGGCCAGAGCATGGACTCATCCCGACTGGTGTCTTCAATCCACGATATACGAAGTGAATCTTCGCCAGTATTCTGCTTCAGGAAGTTTTAAAGATTTTGAAAAATCACTGCTCCGCTTGAAAAACATGGGAGTGGGCATACTCTGGTTTATGCCGATCAATCCCATTGGTCTTGCAGGCAGAAAAGATAAACCCACTGATCTTGGTAGTTATTATTCAGTGAAAGATTATTATGCCGTCAATCCGGAATTTGGTACAATGGATGAATGGAAGGAACTGGTAAAAAAGGCGCATGAGATGGGATTTAAAGTCATCCTCGACTGGGTTCCCAATCATTCTTCACCTGATAATCCATGGATCAAAAATCATCCTGATTTCTATAAAAAAGATAGTACGGGACAGCCCATGATCCCTTTCGACTGGAGCGATACACGCCAATTGAATTATGACAACCCTGCATTACGAGACAGCATGATTGCGGCGATGAAATTCTGGATAAATGAATCGAATATTGACGGATTTCGTTGCGATGTAGCCTGGAATGTACCGGAAAGTTTCTGGAGAGTGGCTATTGGACAACTGCGGGGAATCAAGCCAATCTTCATGCTGGCAGAAGGAGAGAAGCCCGGACTGAATGAGGCCGGATTCGACGCTACTTATCCCTGGAGTGTAATGAAAGTTGCTTATGGGATTTATTCGGGTAAGACAACGGTCCGACAACTGGATTCCATCATCAATTATAACGATAGCGTATACCCGAAAAACGCCATGCGGATGTATTTCACCACCAACCACGATGAAAACAGCTGGAATGGAACAGAGTTTGAACGATTTGGGGAGGCAAACAAAACCTTTGCCGTCTGGGCATTTACAATGGGCAAGAGCATTCCTCTTATTTATAGCGGACAGGAAGAACCTAATAAAAAACGGTTGAAATTTTTTATAAAAGATACTATCGTATGGCATAACTATGCGCTGGCTTCTTTTTACAAATCGCTGATCGCTTTGAGGGAATTGACTCCTGCATTGGCGGCCGATGCATCTTTTTCAAGACTCAGGACGGAAAAAGACGATGTTGTTTATGCGTACGCAAGGGAAAAGAATGATCAAAAAGCTGTGATCATTCTAAACCTTTCTCCAAAACAGCAGAAGTTTAAAATACGGGATGATAAAATCAATGGAGAAGCGAAAGATGCATTCTCCGGTGCCGGAGAAAAGATGGATCAGAATACAATTATCAATCTTTCTCCCTGGGCCTACCTGGTTTACATGTATAATGGAAAATAGTTTTTTTGTTTTATTTCATTCATGGAATATATCATAGGAATTGATATCGGCACCTCAGCTACCAAAACAATTGCTTTTAGTATTTCAGGCAGGGTCCTGCACCAGACTCGGGCTTCCTATGCGGTCATCTCCAATAAACCCGGCGAACAGGAACTGAATCCTGATTTACTTCTGAAAGCAGCGATAAAAACAATTCGCGAGCTGATATTAAAATCAAAAAAAGAACCGGTCGGAATAGCTTTCAGTTGTGCCATGCATAGCCTGATTGCTGTTGACAAAAATGGTAAGCCTTTGACGAATGCGATTACCTGGGCCGACCTCCGGAGCAGGGCATATGCGAAAAAGCTCAGGTTTACTGAGGCTGGAAAAAGAATTTATGAACGGACAGGAACACCAATCCATCCGATGTCGCCCCTGTGTAAGCTCATGTGGATGAAAGACAATCAACCCCGGATTTTTTCTTCGGCACATAAATTTATTTCCATCAAAGAATATATTTGGTTTCATTTTTTTGGAAAATTTTTGGTTGATTATTCTATCGCCTCAGCTTCAGGTTTATTCGATATTTATTTGTTGAAATGGAATGAAGAAGCATTGCAGGCAGCAGGCATCACTGCAGATCGTTTATCATTTCCTGTTCCCCCAACTCATATTCAGACAGAATTAAATGAGAAATATAAGCATGTTCTCGGTTTACCGAGCGGACTTTCATTTATTATCGGGGGCAACGATGGTTGCCTGGCAAATCTGGGAAGCCATGTGATATCCCCCGGTGTAATGGCTTTGACGATCGGGACCAGCGGTGCATTGAGGATGACTTCTCAAAAACCTCAGCACGATTCCAAAGAAAGAATATTTAATTATGTGCTGAAGGAGAATTTGTATGTTTCGGGCGGTGCAGTTAATAATGGAGGCAATGCGGTGAAATGGTATGTTGAAAATTTTATGCCGAAAAAAGTGGCGGAGTCAAAAAATTTTGCAACTTATATCCGCAAAACTTCAAATATCCCTGCCGGCTCGGAAGGACTGATTTTTTTACCTTATCTTCTCGGTGAAAGAGCCCCTGTATGGGATGCGGATGCAAAGGGTGTTTTTTTTGGAGTCCGGATGAACCATGATTCCCGGCATTTTTTGCGGTCTGTAATGGAAGGTGTAGGATTTTCTTTATACCAGATTTATCAATCATTAGAGCAAACGGTTGGGCCTGCAAATAAAATTTATGCGAGCGGTGGTTTTATCCGTTCGACGCGTTGGTTGCAAATGATTGCTGATATTTTTGACAAACCCGTTTATGTAATGAATATGGCTGATGCATCCGCTACAGGTGCAGCAATCATGGGACTCTATGCATTAGGAAAAATTAAAAACCTGGAAGAAGTAGATGTTATTACACAAGTGCACCAGTCATATCGCCCGGATAAAAAGAATCATAAGGTTTATCTCAGGAACTTTTCCATATTTGATGTGCTCTACGATAAACTTCGGGATGAATTTGATAAATAAATCATTTTAAACATTTACTATGCGTATTACCAGACTTCGTTTACTGATCGCCGTTATAATTTGCATTCCCTTTAACGTACGTGCCCAGCAGGATACTACCTATGCAGAACGATTGGGCTTTCCCAAAGGAGCTAAAGTCATTATCCTGCATGTGGATGATGCAGGTATGTCGTTCGATTCGAACAAAGGGGTTGAAGAAGCGATGGAAAAAGGAGTTGCCTCATCAACCAGTGTAATGATGCCTTGTCCCTGGGTTCCCGGTTTCGTGCATTATTTGCAGCAGCATCCTCAAACCGACGCCGGTCTGCATCTGACACTCACGTCCGAATGGAAGAATTATCGTTGGGGGCCACTGGCAGGCAAGCCGAAAGTGCCCGGACTTGTAGATGGAGAAGGCGACTTATGGCCTGATGTGAGAGACGTGGTTTTGCATGCATCGGCCGATGAAGTGGAAATGGAAATCCGCGCTCAGATTGAGAGGGCAAAACAAATGGGATTCGAACCGACACATCTTGATTCGCATATGGGGACTTTATTTGCTTCCCAGGCTTTTTTGCAACGTTATATTAAAGTCGGAATTGAATATAAAATCCCCGTGATGTTTCCCGGAGGTCATAATACTTTGATCAGGGCACAGGTCGGAGCTTCGGGACTCGATCCGAAGATGACAAAAATGATAGGGGAGATGCTCTGGAATGCAGGTCTCCCGGTGCTTGACGATCTACATAACCTGAGCTACGATTGGAAATTACCTGCAGGTACTACGCCTACAAAAGAAAACTGGCGCAGATTTAAAATTGAACAATACATCACATCATTCAAAATGCTAAAGCCCGGAGTAACCATGGTAATCATGCATTGTACAGATCCTTCAGAGATCTTTCAATATATTTCAGATTCGGGCCCAACCAGGGAAGCTGATCTCATGGCTATGGAAAGTCCAGAACTGAAAAAGTTTATTCAGGATGAAGGAATCATCATTACTACCTGGAGAGAACTCAAACAAAGAAGAGATAAATTAAAATAATTCTAACCA
>DATJWE010000193.1:0-15239 GCA_035501475.1 Puia sp.
GCCCTCCCATAGAAAATAAAATCGATAAAACAGTAGTTAATGTCGACGCTTCGATCACCAATGCCGGAAATTCGGTGATGGAGGTACTCGAAAAATCACCTTATATCAGTATTGACAAAGATGGGAATATCGTACTAAAAGGGAAAACAGGCGTGACGATACTGATTGATGGAAAACAAACTTATTTGTCCGGTCAGGATCTTATCGATCTGTTGAAAAATATGTCAGCCGCCCAGGTTGACCAAATCGAGATCATGACCCAGCCTTCAGCCAAATATGATGCTTCCGGAAATGCGGGTATCATTAACATCAAAACAAAGAGGGGCCAGCAAAAAGGATTCAACGGTTCGGTCACCCTGAGTTATGTCCAGGCTGTATATCCGAAATCTCCTAATAGCATTAACCTGAACTACAGGAATAATAAGTTTAATTTTTTTGGCAATTATAATATTTCTTATTGGGAAGGTTTCAGTGATATCAAAATCAACCGCTATTTCGTCGATAAGCAGGAAGATATCAATAGCCATTTCGCACAAAGCAGTAATATCAGGTTCAATTCTCATCCATTTAACTGGAGAATGGGTGTTGATTTTTATGCCAGCCCAAAGAACACATTTGGCATGGCCTTTAGTGGTCAGTTAGATAACCGCAAAAGCAATATCTATACAGTTTCCGATTTGTATGATCTTGATCAGAACGGGAACCTGAATTCTACAAATGAGGCATGGACCAGCAGTACAAACAAATGGACCAACCTTGGCTTTAATCTGAATTTCAAAAGAGAAATCAACAAACAAGGGAGAGAGTTAACTGCAGATGCGGATTATATCTGGTATGATACAAGATCCATACAGCAATCAAATAACTATAATTATAATCCTGATGGCTCGCTCGATACCAATTCCGGATCGATCAATCCCTATCTCTTACATGGTAATCTTCCTTCAACAATTAAAATTTTAACTGGTAAAGCCGACTATACGCATCCCCTCAATAGCACAAGTAAAATCGAAGCAGGATGGAAATCAAGTTATGTGCAAACAGATAACGATGCCCAGTATAGCTACCTGGTTAATGGTGTTCAGCAAACGGATACCACAAGAAGCAACCATTTTCTTTACCAGGAAAATATCAACGCAGTGTATATTAATTATAACAAGCAATTAAAAAAATGGACCCTCCAAACCGGGCTGAGGATGGAACAAACTTATTCCAGGGGAAACCAGGTAGTGAAGAATCAAAAATTTGACACCAGCTATGTGCAACTATTCCCAACCGTGTTCTTAAGTTATGCGTTGAACGATAAAAACCAATTCACATTGACATATGGACGAAGAATCGACCGACCAAATTATCAGGACATGAATCCGTTTCAATATTTCCTCGATCAATACACTTATCGCCAGGGGAACCCATACCTGCAACCGCAGTTCAGCCATAATGTTGAACTGAGTTATAACTACAAAGGCGAATTAAACCTGTCAGCCAATTACACGCAGATTGACAACGTCATTAATGATATACTGGTTCAAAACGATTCAACCAAAGTAACTTATCAGACCAAGTCCAATGTAAGTAAAGAAATTAATGTCGGTCTGAGCCTGAGTTATAATAAACAACTTACAAAATGGTGGAACATTTCTTTGTCGGGTAATATATATAACGATCATTACACAGGCTTTGTCGATAATGCGTACCTGGATATCAACCTTACTGCCTACACCATCAACATGAATAATCAATTCAGTTTTGGAAAAGGATGGGGTGCGGAAGCCAGCGGCTTTTATAATTCCAAAATGCTGTACAGCGGGCTGATCGTTGCAGAACCGATGCAGGTTGTTTCTTTTGGCTTTTCAAAACAGGTTTTAAAAAATAAAGGCAGTGTCAAACTCAATCTGAGGGATCCTTTTTACATCATGCACTTTAGTGGGTATACCCAATTCAGTAATATCAATTTTAATGTCAATAGCCACTGGGATAACAGAAGGGTTGGAATCGTGTTCACTTATCGTTTTGGGAAAAAGATGAATAACCAGCCTGCAAGAAAAAAAGAAGGTTCAGCAGAAGAACAAAGCAGGGTAGGGGGAAATGGCAATACTCAATAATAAGATCTTCACTCTCTCATGTGTAAAGGGCCTGTTTCAAACCAAGTTTGGACAGGTCTTTTTGTTTTTTACATTTGTTGTATTAATCATTTCCTATGCCTTCATTCGATATCGTAAGTAAAGTTGATCCCCAACTGCTGGACAATGCAGTCAATGTAACCAAAAAAGAAATTGTCAACCGTTTTGATTTTAAGGATTCTCCTGTGCAGATAGAACTAAACAAAAAGGATATGAAAGTTGATCTGGAAGCAGAAAGCGATATGAAATTAAAACAGATCACGGATGTTTTGATCAGTCGATCCATCAAACAGGGGATAGATCCACTTGCTTTTGATTTGAACAAGGACTCATATCAAAGTGGCAAAACGGTTAAAAAAGAAGTGCCTGTCCGGAATGGATTAAAGCAGGACGATGCAAAAAAAATCGTCAAGCTTGTGAAGGATTCAAATCTAAAAGTCCAGGCCCAGATTATGGATGACCTGGTAAGGGTTACGGGTAAGAAGATCGATGACCTGCAATCCGTTATTCAGCTGTGCAAAAAAGCTAATTTGAATCTTCCGCTCCAATATATCAATATGCGCAGCTAGATGCGGTTTCCTGTTAAATTAATTTGGAAACCAGAGAGATAAGACCTAATTTCGCGCTTCAAATTTTGATCTTACACAGGCTTCTCGTATAGCAGCAGGTGTGTACGATCCTTAAACACAAAAAGTTATGAAAAAAGGCATTCATCCTGAAAATTACCGCATGGTTGTTTTTAAGGACATGAGCAATGGCTATGCGTTCTTGTCCCGTTCTTCTGCTCCCTCCAAAGAGACAGTAAAATGGGAAGATGGAAAGGATTATCCCCTGATCAAATTGGAAATTTCCAATACATCTCATCCCTTTTTCACTGGTAAAAATGTACTGGTGGATACAGCAGGTAGAATTGATAAATTCAAAAAACGCTACGAGAAAAAAACAAAATAATTTAATGTCCCGGTTCAGACAGGGATACAAATTTTTTTCATGGCTATACTTTCCCTTTCCGGATTTCCGGGGAGGGATTTTTTTTGCATCCAGGGTTGATGCGCACAAGCTGAATAAAATTGTAGTTTTAACGAATGAATGAAATTGTTCTGGACGACAGGTTGATCAGAGAGGATTTATTTCCGTTTACGCGTACCCGTCCGGTCTCGGATATTCGGATAGGCATTTTAACAATAAAGGAAAAGTGGGAGCGGTTTTTCAATTATTCTGTCGTATCTGCAAAGCAGCCGGACAGCACAATCCCCGTCATTCCGGCAAATATTATCCCTGATGCTGATTTAGTTTCTGCCATAAAAGAAAACAGACATGAGCAATATCTTTCATCTTCACCCGATATACTACGAATAAGATATCCCTGGCATATTTTTCAGCTGAATGATCAAATACTCAGAAATGATTTTGAACTGATCACCAGAAAAAGAAAATCGCAGCCACTTTCTTCCAGCAACAAAATAACCAGCTCGGACAATATTTTTGTAGAAGAGGGGGTTAGGGCAGAACATTGTTTTCTGAATGCTTCGGCCGGTCCGATATATTTGGGCAAAAACTCAGAAATAATGGAAGGCGCTATGATCCGAGGGCCCTTTGCATTATGTGAAGGAGCCGTCGTAAAAATGGGAGCAACAATTTATGGTGCAACCACTGTTGGTCCTTATAGTATCGTTGGCGGCGAAATCAAAAACTCCGTGATCTTAGGATATTCCAATAAAGCACATGAAGGATATCTGGGCGACTCTGTAATTGGCGAATGGTGCAATCTTGGCGCAGGTACTTCGAATTCCAACCTGAAAAATAATGCAGGGGATGTACGTGTATGGATTGAATCACAAAAAGAATTCGTAAGTGCAGGATTAAAATGCGGCTTATTGCTGGGGGATTATTCCAGAACTGCAGTGAATACTTCATTCAATACCGGAGCAGTAGCTGGAGTTTGTTGTAATATTTTTGGAGAAGGACTAACGCCAAAATATATTCCCGACTTTAGTTGGGGATATACACTTCCCTCGAAATACTCGATTGACAACGCCTTACGGGATATTAGAAACTGGAAGAAATTAAAAAAACAAACGCTGGATGAAAATGAAATAATTACTTTAAAGCATATTTTCGAACAAACCAAACTGAAAGAAGAATGAGAAAACAAATTGCAGCGGCGAACTGGAAAATGAATCTTACTCATCAGCAGGGGGAACAGCTGCTGGATGAAGTATTAAAAGCAAAAATCGGATTAGCAGATCATCAAGTTGCACTTTTTGCTGTCCCCTTTCCATATCTCATCATGGCAAACAATAAAGTCGCGGGGCATAAAAACTATTTTATTGCAGCACAGAATTGTTTTACCAAGAAGTCGGGCGCATTTACCGGAGAAGTATCAGCTGAAATGCTTCAATCCATCGGCATCCTTTATTGTATCCTCGGTCATAGCGAACGCAGGGAATATTTTGGGGAAACTAATCAAATGCTGGCTGAGAAAATAAATGCTTGTCTTTCCTTTAATATTACACCTGTTTTTTGTTGCGGTGAGCCTTTATCTGTTCGTGAAAAAGGCTCTCAAAATGATTTTGTCGAAACGCAATTGAAAGAATCCTTGTTTCATTTATCTGCTGAAGAGGTCAATAAAATAGTCATTGCGTACGAGCCCATCTGGGCAATAGGAACAGGTAAAACTGCGACTACGGATCAGGCGCAGGAAATGCATGCCTACCTGCGTTCCGTTCTTGCGAAGCAATACGGAACCAGTGTAGCCGGTAATTTGTCAATATTGTACGGTGGCAGTGTAAAAGCGGGCAATGCAAAAGAATTATTCGGCTGCCCTGATGTTGACGGCGGCCTGGTGGGAGGTGCTTCTCTTGTCGGGGCAGATTTTATCCAGATTATCCGGGCACTAAAATAATTTTATTAATAATAATACTGCAGATATAGAGTAATGCTATTCCCCAAATTAATCTTGCAACATATTGTTTGGAGAGGATTGTATTTACTCTCTGCATTAATACTAAATATTGTTATTGCGAGGTATTTCAAAGCTGATGGGAGCGGTTGGATTTTCTATGTAATAAATAATTTGTCGTTCGCACTGCTGGTTGCCGGCCTTAGTCTCGAAGCCGGAGCTACGTATTATGTGGCCTCGGGTGAAATTAATCCGGAAAAAATTGCAGGATGTTGCCTGTTATGGTCCCTTGCGGCCACAATTTTCTGCCTGCTCTTCGTAAGCACTATTTTGCCAACAGATCATTTAGCGTTTAGTTCTTCCAAAGAATATTTTTTTGCCTGTGCCGGTTATATATGGGGAGTATTATTGACTACCTATTTCCGGGCGCTCTTTTTTGCAAAACATGATTTTTTTACTCCCAATCTTGTTTTATTTATTCTCAACTTACTATGGATCGTCTTATTGGCAATATCAAGCAAACAATCTTTTATAACCCAGCATTTTGCTACAATTTATTTTTTGTTGTTTTTATCCCAGGGACTGGTAATTGCTGTATGTTACTATAATAAGAATTCCGGTAAGCTCTTTGGTCTGCTAACATTTCCCGATTTGAAAAAAGTGATCAGGTATTCGATATTGGCTCTGGCTGCAAACATAATTTTCTTTCTGGTCTATCGAATCGACTATTGGTTTGTAAAAAAATTCTGCAGTTATGGCGATCTGGGTAACTATATTCAGGTTTCTAAAATAGGTCAATTGCTTATTTTATTGCCTTCGACCATTGCAAGTACGGTTTTTCCTCTTGCCGCTGCAGGAAAATCAGAAGAGATGAATAAGACAGTGCAAACCATCACCCGTTTTTTGCTACTTACCATTGGGTGCATTTGTCTTTTACTTGCAATCGTTGGGAAATGGGCATTCCCTTACTTTTTTGGAAAAAGTTTTTTTCAGATGTATATCCTTTTTCTGTTTCTTATTCCCGGCATTCTTGCCCTTACCGCACATTATCCATTAACTGCATTTTATGCCGGGAAAAGGGAGATCTCAGTCAATATAAAAGGGTCCCTGCTGGCATTGATTATTATTATTGCTGCCGATTTTGTTTTTCTGCCGATTTCAGGTATTAAAGCAGCGCCAATTGTCAGCAGCATCGGGTACCTCAGCTATTATTTATATCTACTGTTTATTTTTAAAAAAGAATACCAAGGTTCGCTTATTGATTTTTTTATTTTCAAGAAAAATGATATTCAGTGGTTAAAAAAAATGCTGCGCCTGGAAGGGAATAGCCAATCCTGAAACTAGCCAAAATTCTATCGATGAAAAAAATCCTCTGGCTGACAAGTTGGTTTCCAAACCTGACAGATCCTCTTACTGGGGATTTTATTGAAAGGCATGCTTTGTCTGCTTCCCTTTACAATGACATTTACATCATACATGTACTTAAAGATTATTTACAAAAGACTCCAGGTAATCTGTTCATAAATAAAAAAAAACATAATGCGCATTGTGCTTCATTAGTCATTTATTACAAAACAACATTTAAAAAAATAAAATGGCTTGAAACAATCTATTCTAATTACCTGTTCATACGGTATTTTATAAGTGCGCTTAAATCGTATATCCAAAAAAACGGTAAACCTGATTGCATTCATGTGCATATAGCATTAAAAGCCGGCGTAGTCGCATTGATTGCAAAATGGATGTACAAAATTCCCTATGTTGTTTCAGAACAATGGACCGGTTTATGTCCCGAAGCAAAACCCAACCTGGATGGCAAAAGCTTTCTATTCCGTTGGTTATGGAAATTGGTTATGCGAAATGCCGCAGACTATTCTGCTGTTAGTCGATACCTTGGAGACGCGATACGGAGCAGATTTGCACTTAAACCTTTTTTTGTCATTCCGAACGTTGTAAACACAGACGTTTTTTATCCCTCGCCTCATTCAAAAGATCAGTTTCAGTTTATACATGTTTCCACGCTGAACTACCAGAAAAACCCTCAGCAAATCTTTCAGGCAATTTCAGTCCTCAGACAAAAATCCAATCTCTCTTTTAAAGTGCTGGTATTCGGAGAACCATCTGATTCACTGCGGCAACTGGCTACCCGCCTAGATATAGCGAAGTATGTGGAATTGAAAGGTACTTGTCCGCAAAAAACACTTTCACAATATATGCGTCAATGCAATGCGCTGATACTTTATTCAAGGTTTGAGACATTCGGCTGTGTTATTATTGAAGCCAATGCCTGCGGTTTACCAGTTATTGTTAGTGATATTCCTGTTTTACATGAAAATGTTCAACAGGGAATAACAGGAATTTTTGTGCCGCTCGATAATCCTGAAGCGCTTGCCGACCAAATGCTTTCCGTCCTGAAGGGGGATCATCAATTTGATTCCGATGGTATTGTTGAACTAACCAGGAAAAAATACGACTTTTCCGTTGTAGGAAAACAGTGGGATGAACTATACGATCATACATTACGAAATAAATAGCCTGGTAATGGGAGGGCGAATTTTAATTTTTAATTTACTCTCATCCCGCGGGGATAACATCGTTCGAAATAAAGCCGCCACACAAAAAAAGGGGAGGTCTCTACCCTGATAAGGCTTGCGAATATACTGCCAGCAAGAAGAGCAAAACGATTCCAAAAAGGAATTTATCTTTCTAGTATAATTTCTTTAAATAAGTATTTTTGAAAATGCACCTAAAAAATTTTACTAAGAGATAATTAAAAAAATCCTGAATCAATGGGCGACCTTGATATAGCCCCATCCTTCTCTTTGCTTTGAAATGATCTCGTAAATACCATCAGGAACAGTCTGGACTCCGGGCAATAACATGCTGTTATCCAAATGCTGATTTTTCATCGCGATAGAACAGATTTTAAAGGACACATTTTTATTCTGAGCAAGCTTGGTAACCGCGTCTCCAACAATTGATTTTTCTTTTAACATTAGAGCAGTACCTAACCCGAAAGTGACAATTTCCACCTGTGCATCTGGGTTATTTTCCGTGACTTCACTGATCCAGCGAATTGCAGCTTTTTGATCGATACTGTCCTTACTGGTCAAGTCAAAAACCACTTTGTAGTCAGACTTTTGCGCGTTTAATAAACTTGCAGAGAATGATAAAGCGAGCGCAAGGAAGATATTTTTTCTCATAATGACTGTTTTAAAAAAGTAATTAACATCGTTAGCGTGAGTATGGGAGTTACACAAATGTAATATAATCCGGATAAAAGAATTTTAAAGCCCTTCAAAAATCCTTCCTCTACCTGTGCTCTTTATAATAATTTGCCCGTAACAGGTTCTGTAAAAACTCAATCTCATTTTTTTCCAGAAGCTCTGTGCTGATCGTTTGTACAGCCTCTTTCAATTGTTCCATGTTCTTCATTCCTACAACAGCAGAACTGATCACATCTTGTTGAAGAACAAAGTGGATTGCCGTTTGCGCCCGGGAACGCCGTTTGTCTGTCAGTGATGCTATTCCTTCGGCAGCAGCTTTGACTTCAATTTCCGTATAATTTAAGTAAGGCTTGGGAGTTTTTCCGGTTAACAGTCCCTGGGCGATCGTGCCCCGCGCTAATATGGCGATCTTTTTATTTTGTAAGAGTGAAAAGCATGTTTCTTCTGGGCGTCTGTCCAGTAAGCTGTATTGCATCATCACACTTATTATATTTGAGCGTTCTGCATAGCTGCGAATCACATTGGGACGAATGGAAGAAATCCCATAATACCTGATCTTCCCGAGTTTCTGTAATAGCTCGAATGCTTCGATAGTTTCATCGACAGGATCTTCGATTGTGCCACCATGCAGCTGATACAGATCAATATAATCAGTCTGCAGGCGCCGGAGGCTTTTATCTATAGCAGCAAGAATATATTCTTTTCGTGGATTCCAATCCCAGCCACTTCCGTCAGGTCTCCATTGATTTCCCACTTTGGATGCGATAATTACTTCCTTACGTTTCCTTCTAAACGCTTTTCCAAGAATAATTTCATTGTTCCCTTTTTGGTAGAGGTCAGCCGTATCAAAAAAATTAATGCCAAGTTCCAGCGCATGATTCAATAGTCGAATGTTGTCAGGGTCGCCTTCTATCAATGACATGCAACCAAATCCTATTTCACTTATCTGTAACGGCGAACTGCCCAGTTGACGATATCGCATGTAGAATGTTTTCGGGAAGAATATCTGTAAGTTATCCTTTCCCTTCCAGTTTGTAAAAGCATCCGGTTTGTCCTTCATCAACTATCTTTGTTCAATATTTTGAAAAGGAGAAATAAACATGGGATTTGTTAATAGAATCCGTATTCGTTTGAAACATCTGTTCGACCGGATCGGAAACGAAAAATTAAGGATCAATTTACTTCAGGCAATTCCATTCTGGGTGGCTTCAGTAATCACAGGATTGCTGGCCGTCGGTTATGCTAAACTCTTTGCATTAGCTGAAAAGGGCACGTCCTATATTTATTTTCATTTTGCATGGTCGCTGTTTCTTATTACGCCGGTTTGTTTCATCATAGGCTGGTGGTTAGTAAAAAAATATGCCCCATATTCAAGAGGCAGTGGCATTCCGCAGGTTATGGCTTCTATCGAACTGGCCACACCAAAGTATATCGAGAAAGTGAGCAGGCTGTTGGGACTGCGTATCATACTGATTAAAGTTTTGTCAAGTCTTTTTATGGTGTTCGGAGGAGGTGTTATTGGGAGAGAGGGCCCAACGATTCAGGTAGCAGGATCCGTTTTCAGAACCATCAATCGCTGGCTTCCGAAATGGTGGCCCAAGATATCCAAGAAAAATATGATCATGACAGGAGCAGCCGCCGGACTTGCAGCGGCTTTCAACACTCCGCTGGGAGGAATTGTTTTTGCGGTCGAAGAATTAACCAAAACGCACATCAATTATTTTAAAACAGCAATCTTTTCCGCAGTAATAATTTGCGGGCTCACAGCGCAGGGATTACTCGGACCTTATTTATACCTGGGATATCCCGTTGTCAGCAACCTGTCTTCTTATATTTTCATCGGAGTGGTTGCTGTGGCCCTACTCACAGGACTTGCCGGAGCAGCTGTATCAAAAATCATTCTTCTTTTGTTCAAATGGAAATCAACTTTTAAAAGTAATTTCAAACAGACTATTTATCTCGTTGCTGGCGGATTAATTATCTCTTCACTTGCATTTTTTATTGACCGAAACGCCCTGGGATCGGGAAAAGAACTGATGACAACAGTCTTATTTACTCCGCAAAAATATTTGCCCTGGTATGCGCCTGTGCTGCGAATGACCGGTTCTGTCATCTCTTTCACGACCGGAGGAGCAGGCGGCGTTTTCGCCCCCTCACTGAGTGCGGGAGCCTCGATTGGTTCAGTAGTTTCAGGATTCCTGCATCTCTCTCCCGATAATACAAATCTGCTGATATTATCGGGCATGGTCGGATTTCTTACCGGTGTAACGCGAACTCCATTTACATCTGCAATTATTGTATTGGAAATGACCGACAGACATAACCTGATTTTCTATCTGATGCTTGCCGCTATGATTGCAAGTATCGTTGCTGTGGTCATAGACCGTCACTCGTTTTACGATCACCTGAAATTTCAATACCTGCGTGAAATAACTGAGGATACCCCCTCGCAGGAAGCCAGTTCTGTGGAATCTGCTGCTTTCTCTCCAACACAATGAGCCGCCTGTTCTTTGCTCTTAAATTGACAGGTTCGAGGACAGGGATTTATTACTATTCTTATGATTTCCACAGCTCAGAATAATCCCTGTAATTCACGTCATTAGTCTAATCCGTGTGGCCGTTTTTTATTACCTTTGCCCGTCCTGAAAATGAAAGAGATAGTAAATGAAGAATATCCGTAATTTTTGCATTATTGCTCATATTGATCATGGTAAATCCACCCTGGCTGACCGCCTTCTGCAAATGACCAATACCATTAGTGAAAGAGAAATGAAGGACCAGGTGCTGGATGATATGGATCTCGAAAGAGAAAAAGGAATAACGATAAAGAGCCATGCTATCCAGATAGACTATCAATATAAAGATGAAAAATTCATATTGAATCTTATCGATACACCCGGGCACGTTGATTTCAGTTATGAAGTGAGCCGTGCTCTTGCTGCCTGCGAAGGCGCTTTATTACTGGTCGATGCCACTCAGGGAATTCAGGCCCAGACTATTTCAAACCTATATCTTGCAATCGAAAACGATCTTGAGATCATTCCGGTCATCAACAAGATCGATATGGATGGCGCGATGATCGAAGAAGTAAAGGATCAGATCATTGAACTGATTGGTTGCAGGCCGGAAGAAATTCTTATGGCGAGTGCTCGAACAGGATTAGGAGTAGAGGCCATTCTTGAAGCAATTGTGCAGAAAATCCCGCCTCCAAAAGGAGATCCCGAAGCTCCTTTGCAGGCATTGATTTTTGACAGCGTCTTTAATTCATTCAGAGGCATTATCGTTTACTATCGTATCCTGAATGGGAAACTCCACAAAGGAGATAAGGTGAAATTTGTTTCTACAGGTACTGAATACGAAGCAGATGAGGTGGGTATCTTAAAATTAAGTTTAGGTCCAAAACAAGAGGTTGGCGCCGGCGATGTAGGCTATATTATAACCGGAATCAAAAACGCCAAAGAAGTAAAAGTAGGTGATACTATTACATTGGCCAGCAACCCTGATCCGCAAATGATCCAGGGTTTTGAAGAGGTCAAGCCGATGGTATTTGCAGGCATTTTTCCCATCAACACAGATGATTTCGAAGAGCTCCGCGATTGCATGGATAAACTGCAATTGAATGATGCATCATTGACCTATGAGCTGGAAACCTCTCAGGCATTGGGTTTCGGCTTCCGCTGCGGCTTTTTAGGAATGCTGCATATGGAAATCATTCAGGAAAGGCTTGAAAGAGAATTTAACCAGACGGTCATCACTACAGTCCCGAACGTGAGTTTTATTGCTTACACTTCAAAGGGCGAAAAGATCCAGGTTAATAATCCCACCGAAATGCCTGATCCGGTTCAAACCGAAAAAATCGAAGAACCTTATATCAAAGCGCAGATCATAACCAAGCCGGAATATATTGGGAACATCATGACTTTATGTTTAGGTAAACGTGGAATATTATTGAACCAGAGTTATTTAACTACCACAAGAGTTGAGTTGCTATTCGAAATGCCTTTGACAGAAATCGTGTTTGATTTCTATGACAAGCTGAAAAGTCAGACCCGTGGATATGCATCATTCGATTATCATCCGATCGGGTATCGCGATAGTGATATCGTGAAAATGGATATCCTGCTCAATGGCGACAAAGTTGATGCGCTGAGTGCATTGATTCATCGGAGCCGGGCCCAGGACTTCGGCAGAAAACTTTGCGAGAAACTGAAAGAATTATTGCCAAGACAACAATTCCAGATTGCGATACAAGCGGCTATTGGAGCCAAAGTTATTGCCAGAGAAACCATCAGCGCGCTCAGAAAAGATGTGACTGCAAAATGTTATGGCGGGGATATCAGTCGCAAACGCAAATTACTTGAAAAACAAAAAGAAGGGAAAAAGCGCATGCGCCAGATCGGTAGTGTGGAAGTGCCCCAGGAAGCTTTCCTGGCTGTCCTGAAGCTGGATGAATAATCTATAAGAAGAAGGCAGGAAAGTGATTTGGAAATAGTCTTCCGAATTATTTTTTTAAAATAAACTCCCGCATTCAATTAATAATTTCCTATGCGCACACCGCTTCAAAAAGGTGAAAAAATATTACTCGTTACATATACCAGCCGGATCACGCTGGTATCTCCTGCAATCATTACCCTGATCAGTTTTATCGCTTCTTATTTTATTGGATTCACAACGCATTGGGGCTGGGTAGTTGCAGCGGTAGGCCTGGTTTATTTTCTAATAAGATATTTTAGCTGGCGGGCAAATATCTGGGTGATCACCAACCTGAGAGTGATAGATGAAACAGGACTCATTAGTCATTACGCAAAGGAAAGTCCCCTGGAAAAAATAAACAATGTTTCTTATGATCAGACAATATGGGGAAGAATTTTCAATTACGGTCATGTCGAAATACAAACTGCTGCGCAGGTAGGCGCAACCGACTATTACAATGTTCATCATCCGAAGCGCCTCAAGGATACGATTACGCAGGCCCAATCGGATCTCGAGAATAATAAAATAACTAATCAGGCAACGCAAATGGCGAACACACTTGGACTAAACAGATCAGCCACCACTCAATCTTCCACCGGAGTCGCAGCAGAACTGGAGCAATTGTATAATCTGAAACAAAAAGGAATATTGTCTGAAGAAGAATACCTGAAAGCTAAAAATAAACTATTGAACAATTAGTTCATCTTTCTAAACCGATAAAACAATCTCAGCAGCTTCCCAACCTGCTAATCGTTACCCCCCGTTTTCGGAGTTTTTGTTTTTTGTTTTTTCTGCTGGTTTTTTTCCGACTGCTCCATCAGCTTTTGCTCATTTGCTCCACCTGCTTCGTCAAGAATTTTTTCGTCCTGGGGGAATTGCCCGTCTTTCAATGAATAATTGAAAACCTTAGGCACATGTAACCACTGACCATCCTGCCATTTAAATCCTTCGAAATCGCCATCAGGAACGAAAGTATCTTTCTTATCGGGTTCTTCTGTTTCAGATGTGAGCTCATCGAACACAATCATATCCAGATCTGAATCGAAATTAAATGTGGCTATCGCTTCTTTTTTATATTGAATGTTGAAGCGTACCGGGATTTGTTTTGATTGTTTAACCGAATCATTCTTGAAAGAAAAATAGGGGCCTCCGAATCGCGGTTCACCCTCTTCATTAAATGTCAGAATTTCCATCCATTTTTTATTGCTGCTGATGCTGTAGTCGTCGAAGCCAAGCAGTGTGTATATTTTTTTACCGTTATAGGTTTTAAGGATGATACGATAATAGATCGCACCAATCCAGTTATTGATTGTTCTGACAGAGTCGAGGGGTTTAGCGGTGAACATAGAAACATCGTGCAGGCCAAAGAGTTTTAGTGAACCGTCTGCTGTTCGCATCTGAATAGCCCCGCGCTGAAGATAGATGAACTCATCCTTTTTAATTTGCCAGGTGAAAATGCGAAAGCTGCTGTCTGGCGCATATAAACGGGAAATGGTTTGTAAGGAATCAAAAGGATAAAAAAAAGAATTTTTCAATTTCAACGCACGAACCAGGATCCTAACAAAATTACTGTCTGACCGAAGGCGTTGCTGTGGCTGATCGGCAAAAACAATATTGGCGGCAAATGTTTTAAGCGAATCTTCTCTGGACCTGAAAGTGTTTGTTTCATTTGCAGATAAATGTTGGGCGGAAAGGGATTGATGGCAGGGTATAAGCCCTATTGCTAAAAAAAAACAGGTGAGAATTCTTTTTGTGATTAATAACATAGCCTTTACCGATTAAACATTTATTGCAAAGTTAGGGCAACCCGGGTCTCCCGCTGTGAAACGATCAAATTGTGACAAAATTTTATGATTAGTGAAAAGCTTTTGCAAAATCGGCAAGGCTATCAAAAGCCATATCAATTGCAGGATGCGGGAGCGGGGTTTCCGGATGAGTGGTTTTCAGAAATACAGTATGCATGCCTGCATTCCGTCCAAATTCCATATCACTGAGTTTATTCCCCACCATGATCGATTTCAAGAAATCAATTTGCGGAAAATCTTTTTTTGCCTGAAATGCCATTCCCGGGTTTGGCTTCCGGCAGGGATTGTTATCATCCAGCGATGTACAGGTATAAATGTGATCAATGCGGGCTCCTGCCTTTTTCAAAACATGCAGCATATGCCGGTGAATATCGTCCAGGTCTTTTTCGGTCATTATTCCTTTTCCCACACCGCGCTGATTGGTTACGACCGTAATGATTCCGAATATTTCTGATAAAAATTGTATTGACTCCGGGACTTTTTCATAAAAAGCAAATTCGCTCCAATGGCGAACATAATCATCCTCTTTTTCGCGATTGATCACTCCATCCCGGTCAAGAAACAGGGTCCAGTGTTTGTCAGCCTTTGACAGATCCAGCATAGGTTATCTATTTTGTGCGAATTCTTTCTGTGCCCTGCTATAATCTTCAGGTAGCCCGATATCAATGAAATATTTATCCTGTCGGAATCCAAACATTCGTCTTACAGA
>DATJWE010000194.1:0-11071 GCA_035501475.1 Puia sp.
ACTGAACTGTAATGATTAACAATTGTGATTTCCCCACTGTCAATGGTCAACTCTTGTCAGAACGTATTAATATGAATCACCTTCCCGTCCTGCCTGAATATTTTCCCGTTATATTTTACGAATTCTTCCTGACTCTTTTCGTCAGTCAATATCTTATCCATATATTCTTTTACGGGTTTGTCTGGTAATGAAACCGGAGCTCCGAAAAACACTGCTTCATCGGTATATCCTTTTAATAAGGGTTCAAGTTGTCCATAGAACAACCCGGTAGTGGCAAAAATATCACAGCCAATGATCCTGTCACCGGAAACGCATACAAATCCCACAATGGTGCTGTCTGTGTGTCTGAATTTATTCTGAAAATATTTAAAGTATTCATCATTGAGCGGCGCCAGTTTCTTATCCACATTGCGTGATAGATAGGCCAGCGTTGTACTTTTTATATCCCCCTGCCCCAGCTGACTATTGATCTCTCTCCATATCAGCACCTGGTTCTTTTCAAGATCGAGGGCCTTACGTAAATGGTTATTGGCAAAATCACTATATACAAATTTTTTTTCTTTTTTCTCTGTCCAGCGACCCTCTTCCACACACATTACCGGCACGTACTGATCCTTTCCTGTCGGTACCAGAATAGTGTCTTTAGCAATCATCCTGTCCTGTCTCCCGCCGGAAATCAATTCACCTGAAGAAATAAGAACAGATTTATCGGAATTGTTGTTGATGCGCAGAAAATGCACGTTCTCAGTAGATGCAGTTCCTCGTTCAGAAATGGTAGCATATCCCTTTTGGATTGCCTGGCTAAGTGACACCACTCCGGGTAACTGATCGTCAATCCCCTTTTTTTGCCTGATGGGAATCAGCTTCAGGTTTTTATACTGCCAGGCACTATCATAATCCACATATACTCTGTCATAAGTGATTTGAGCCTGAACCGTAATACTGAAGAAGACTAAAACTGATAAGAATAAATATTTCACGGATGAATGTACCAATTTATTTAAAACTGCACAGATAAATCTATAACGTGAATTCAACAACTAAAATACAAATCCGTATATATTTTCCTGGCAAAATTGCTAATTGTGTCTGAGCAATAAAGTAGTCGAAATATTTCCAGGCAAAGACTCAGGAGATCATACCTTCCTTGAATCCTGTTTGTTTTATCTTTGCACGCTATGGCCAAAAAAGTGAGAGTCAGATTTGCACCCAGTCCTACGGGTGGTTTGCATTTAGGAGGTGTTCGCACTGTTTTATTTAACTATTTATTTGCAAAACACCATAAGGGCGATTTTATAGTCAGGATTGAAGATACCGATCAGTCGCGCTTTGTGCCTGGGGCCGAGGAATATATTTTTGAAACACTCCACTGGTGTGGATTGGAACCGGATGAAAGCCCTCTTCACAGCGGCTCCTGTGCCCCATACCGTCAGAGCGAAAGAAAAGAACTCTACGGAGAATATGCAAGGCAGTTAGTAAAAGCAGATAAAGCATATTATGCATTCGACATGCCACAGGAATTGGAGACCATGCGAGTGAAATACAAAACGGCAGATAATCCTTCTCCCCAATATGATCATCGACTGAGAATGAAGATGATCAATTCACTGAGCCTGACCCTGGAAGAAACAGAACGCATGCTGGAAGACAAGGTTCCCCATGTCATTCGAATAAAAATGCCGGAAAACGAAACGGTTATTCTGAATGATATGATCCGCGGCGAAATCAGTTTCAATACGGGTTTGACAGATGATAAGGTATTGTTGAAAGCCGATGGCATGCCGACTTATCACCTGGCTGTTGTCGTGGACGATTATCTAATGAAGATCACCCATGCCTTCCGGGGAGAAGAATGGTTGCCAAGCGCACCTGTCCATGTTCTTCTTTGGAGGTACTTATTTTCAGAAAAAGAAATGCCCCACTGGGCACATCTTCCTTTAATATTAAAACCGGATGGCAATGGAAAGCTAAGCAAGCGGGATGGAGAGCGTCTGGGCTTTCCCGTTTTCCCACTCGACTGGAAAGACCCGTCAACAGGAGAAATAACCCGCGGATTCAGGGAAAGGGGATTTTTACCTGAAGCCTTTGTCAACATGCTGGCCATGCTCGGATGGAATGATGGCAGCGAACAGGAAATTTTTTCTTTAGCAGAACTGATCGAAAAATTTTCTATAGAAAGAGTGCACCGGGCGGGATCCAAATTTGATTATGAAAAAGCCAAATGGTTCAACCATGAATGGATTAAGAAGTTACCAGTAGACAGTTTACAATCGACAGTAAAATCATTTTTTAAAGAAAAAGGAATAGAAATAAATAATGATGCGCTGTTGAAAAAAATGATTGGGCTGGTAAAAGACAGGTGCACGTTGATACCTGATTTTTACGACCAGGGAAAATTTTTCTTTGAAGCACCGACTCAATGGGATCTGGATTCAGTGCGACCCAAATGGACAACTGAGAAAGCAAGCTTTTTTAACGACTTTGCCTCCCGCTTCCAATCCCTTAAAGATTTGGAACCCGTACTCATTGAATCTTCATTTAAAAATTTGGCCGGTGAAAAAAATATCAAGGCCGGTGAGTTGCAATTACCTTTCCGCATTATGCTTGTTGGAGAAAAAAAAGGACCTCCTGTTTTTGAAATCGCATCGGTTTTAGGAAAAGATGAAACCATCCGTCGAATACAAAATATGCTTCACCAGCTCGGGTAACCGAACAAGTCAGCCATCGCTTACCTTTCTTATTGTTGTAACTTTCTGCAAATAGCCTTCATGCAAAAAAAAAACCGGCTTTTGTATTTGCTGGCATTGCTAAAATTCATATTGCCATTCTTATTGCAAAACGGTATTTACGAGCCACACCGGGATGAGTTTTTATATCTTGCAGAAGGATCTCATATGGACTGGGGTTATATGGAAGTGCCTCCATTGCTATCTGTCTTTTCGTGGGTCACACATCTTCTCGGTGATGGAATGTTCTGGATTAAGTTTTGGCCCTCACTATTTGGAGCTTTCACCTATATTCTTGCCGGGAAAATTATCCTGTCTCTTGGTGGAAAATCTTTTGCTCTCCTTCTTGCCGCAATCGCCTTCATCTTCGGCTACATGAGGACACATTTTCTATTTCAGGGTAATTTCCTGGAGATATTCTTCTATACGTTGATTTCATATGGTCTTATCCGTTATATTCAAACTGACAAAAACAAATGGCTTTATGTCTGTAGCCTGGGTGCTGGATTAGGTATGCTCAGCAAATATTCAATAGGTTTTTTTATTGTGAGTGTTTTAATCGGACTGGCACTCACCAAACAAAGAAAAATATTCCTTAATAAGCATATTTATTATGCCGGCCTGCTGACCGCAGTCATCTTCCTTCCTAATTTGATCTGGCAGGCTAGTCACCATTTTCCCGTTGCACACCATATGAAGGAGCTCCAGGAAAAACAATTACACTATGTAAATCCCTGGAATTTTTTATTGGATCAGCTTCTTATGTTTCTATCCTGTTTTTATATCTGGTTATCCGGCCTCTTGTTCGTCGGTGCGACAAAAAGAGGACGTGACTATCTTTTTTTCTGCTGGACATATATATTTCTGATTATACTTTTGCTTGCATTTCGGGGAAAAAGTTATTATCCACAAGCCATCTATGCCACTTTATTTGCATTCGGTTCTTACCGTCTTGAAGCATTGACAGTTGGCCGCTTTAAAAAAGTGCGATATGTCTTTATAATTATTTCACTCGGCATCGGACTTTTCACCACGCCTATTTCACTCCCCATTTTTTCACCACAAAAACTCGCAGATTATTATAAAAAGATGAATCTTGGGAAATCAGGTGTGTTAAAATGGGAGGACCAGAAAAATCATCTTCTGCCCATGGATTTTGCAGACATGTTGGGTTGGAAAGAAATGACTCAAAAAACTGCGATTGCATATCAGCATTTAGATAGCATCGAAAAAAGGCATTGCATTTTATTTTGCGACAATTATGGCGAAGCAGGAGCTGTTAACTATTACGGCAAAAATTATAAATTACCTGAAGCCTTGAGCGACGATGCCAGTTTTCTGTACTGGATTCCTGATAGTCTTCAAATCGACAATATGATTCTGGTGACCGATGATAAAGAAGAAATGCAACATTCGTTTATCCGGAATTTCACTTCCGCAGTGGTAGCAGACAGTATTACGTATCCTTATGCCAGAGAAAAAGGAAGCCTGATTATTGTTTTCAAAGGCGCCAACCAGGTTTTTAACCAGCTGTTCAGAAACAAACTGGAAAAAGACAGAGCTGCGCTCAGATAGAGATTTAATCAAAGACGCTTAATTTTGATAGAAAATAGTATGCTTGATTTATGGCAGAACTAAATCGCCCCATCAGAGTGCTTGTAGCCAAAGTTGGTTTGGATGGCCATGACCGCGGAGCTAAAATTATTGCTACTTCATTACGAGACGCAGGTATGGAAGTCATTTATACCGGGTTGCGCCAAACCCCCGAAATGGTTGTCAATGCTGCTTTACAGGAAGATGTGGATGCTATCGGCATCAGCATTCTCAGCGGCGCTCACATGACTGTATTCCCAAAGGTCATGCAACTTATGAAGGAGAAAGGGATGGATGATGTATTACTCACCGGCGGCGGCATCATCCCGGAGGATGATATGAAGCAGTTGCAGGTGATGGGGGTAGGAAAATTATTCGCTCCGGGCGCCGCAACTGCAGATATTAGTAACTATATTTCATCCTGGGTAAAAGAACACAGAAGCTTCTGATTTAAAATCCCACGCATAGGCGCGAAGGCGCAAAGAGTTGTTCTTTACTTGGCGCCTTTGCGTACAAAATCATTCTTCACGAAGCCTTTAAAAGTAACAGGAATCAATATCCGAAAATATCTTCCAGACTAACTTTTTTGACTTCTCCGTATTTCGCCAGGTCTTCCATTTTTACTTTTTTCTCAGACGCCACTATGCAATAAGTATACGGTTTGTCTGAAATATTTTCTTTCGCGAATTGTTGTAGCTGGTTAAAATTGATCTTTTCAAAATTATCATATACATCTTTACGAATATCCTTATCCAATCCTTTCCTTTGATCGGCAAGATATTGGTTGACCACTGCATCTTCCGTATAGCGTTCAGTCTCAAGCGTATTCCTGATACTTTTTTTGCAGGTCTCAAGTAGTTTTTCCGATTCAGGCATTGTGTTCAACAGGTCATTCATCCCGGTAATTGCCTCGTTCAGTTTATCGGCCTGGCATCCGATGTATCCGATCATGGAATATTTATCATGTTGCTTGGCCGGCTCCTGGTAAAACGCATAGGTAGAATAAGCCAGGGCTTTCGATTCACGTAATGTTTGGAAAACAACTGACCCCATTCCTCCACCATAATATTCATTGAATACTTCAACCAGGGTTTCATCCGAAGGATTATAATCCGAAGTATTTCTCACCCATGAAATCTCTGCCTGCACCATATCATAATCGGTGAACAAAACAGTATTCTTCGTTTGCTGAATTTTTTGAAAATCGGCTCCTGAAGGATAAGGAACAAAACTTACAGGAAGACTATGCACTTTGCCAATCGAAGCAGAAGCATCCTGCAATGACAAAGGTCCATAATAAATGATAATATGCCTGTATTGCAAAAGCCCGTGCAAAAGATCCACAAGATCCTGCGCTTTTAATGCATTCAATTCATCATTGGTCAACTGGTTGTTGAAAGGATTCTTTTCTCCATACATCGCATAGTAACGTAGCCCGGATAATATGGCTGCTTTATTCAACTTGGTATTCGACCGTGTTTTCACAATTCTTGCTTTGAGCGCTGCAAGAGCTTTCTCATCGGCCTTACAATTTGTCAGGAGGTTTTCAAATAAACCCGCAGCCTTCTCCATATTTTTCTGTAATCCGGTAATCGTAACGGTACTGAATTCAGTGCTAACTCCAATATTGAAATTGCAGGCCAGATTATAAAACTGTTTGCTGATATCTTCAGCGCTCATTTTATCAGTGCCGAGATATTGAAGATATTGCGCTGCGATGGATAATAATTTACTGTTATAACTCCCCATTTCCAATCTGTATCGAAGACGGAATATTTCATTGTCTTTATTCTGCACATATAAAAGCTCCGTATTGCTAATATTCTTTCTTTGAAAATCCTTTGTATAATCAAGCCATTGCGGCTTCACCGGTGTAGCCGGCATTGCATTAACCATCTTCAGAAAATCCGACTGCGCTTCGCGATTCACTTCCACAGGAGTGATCGGTGGCTTGGTAACTTTAACTACAGATTTATCCTCTCCTTTTCTTTTATATACACACACATAATTATCGTCAAGCCATTTGTTGGCAAAATCAACAATATCCTTTTTAGTGAGCCCGCTCATTTCATCCAACTGGCTTACATCTGCGGGCCAGGTATCACCTTTTGAAATCACGAAAGGATCAAGCAAACGATAAGCCCGGTTGTTATTATTTTCCAATCCCTGCAGCAACGATAGTTTTGCATTATCGACGGTTGCCTGGATCAGTGTTTCATCAAAATTTCCCTGCCTGATCATATTAACCTGATCAAGCAGTAAATCTTTTACCTGCTCGAGCGTCTGATCAGATTTATTTCTTGCCGTCAGAGTCAATACAGAGTAATCTTTCATATCATCCACGTATGCACCGGCGTTCAGCACAGTTTGTTTTTTATTCAGGTTGAGGTCGATGAGACCTGCTTTTCCGTTGTACAAAATACCTGAAAGTGCACTCAGGATCAGGGCAGATCTTGTGTCCATATCTCCGGGTAAACGAAAACCGATGGTAGTGCTCTCGGCATCCGGCCCCAGCACTTCCTGTATGATTGGTGCAGCAATTGGTTTTTCGGGTGCAGGATTATATTCCTTCACCGGTTTAGGTTGCATGTAAGCAAACTTTTCGTCTATTTGTTTGATTACATAATCCGGATCAAAATCGCCGGCCAGAATGATGGCCATATTATTCGGAACATAATTCGCATAATAATATTTCCTGATTTCCTTAAGTGAAGGATTCTTCAAATGTTCAATGGTCCCGATGGTAGTCTGCTGACCATAATTATGTGTGGGAAACAATAAAGCCATTAATTTCTCATTCACTTTGCGTGCATCATTGTCAAGTCCTCTGTTCTTTTCTTCGTATACTGCTTCCAGTTCGGTATGAAAAATTCTGAAAACGGGATCACGGAAACGTTCAGCCTGCAGTGTGAGGAATTTATCAATTGAGGTAGAAGGAATATTTTCGGTGTACACCGTTTCTTCCACACTGGTAAACGCATTTGTACCCTGCCCACCCATCGAAGCCATCATCTTGTCGTATTCATTGGCGATAGCAAATTTAGCGGCTTCTCCACTTACTCTGTCGATATTGCGATAAATCGCCGCACGTTGCGCAGTATCTGTGGTGTGATTATAAACTTCGTATAATGCATCAATCGAATCGAGCAATGGTTTTTCTTTACTCCAATCCAGGCTTCCGTATTTTTCCGTTCCCTTAAACATCATATGCTCAAGGTAATGAGCGAGGCCTGTATGATCCGCGGGATCTGTTTTACTACCCGCTCTCACGGGGATAAGGGCCGAAATCCTTGGCTCTTTTTTATTGACACTGAGAATCACCGTCAGTCCGTTCTTCAATGTATAAAACCTGGCTTTCAACGGGTCAGCCGGAATCGTTTTATAGGTATATCCTCTGCTTTTTACCGTTTGCCATTCATATTTATTTTGTGTGAAAGAAAGCTGGGTTAAGATCAAAAGTGGAAGAAACCAAAATTTTCGCATGTGTCTCATGATTGAAATTTATTTTTCGAGGTGACAATTTATGCATTTTAAATTATTCCTGAAAAAGCGATAGAATGATTTAACACCATTTATCTATTTTTGAAAAAAAAAGATATGTACCAGACCTTGCTGACTGAACTCACTGGCAATATTTTCATTATCACCATCAACAGGCCCGATAAACTGAACGCTTTGAGTAAACTAGTGATTGATGAATTGAAGTCAGCCGTACAGGAATTGTACAATAAACCTGAAATAAAATCGGCCATCATTACCGGTGCAGGCAATAAAGCCTTTGTTGCAGGCGCTGACATCAGCGGATTTCCGGGAATGACCAAAGATGAAGGAATGGCAATGGCAAAAAAAGGCCAGGATGTTTTTTGGGCGATTGAAAATGCTCCCAAGCCTGTCGTTGCCGCTGTCAATGGATTCGCATTGGGAGGCGGATGCGAACTAGCGATGGCCTGTCACTTCCGGATATGCAGCAGCAACGCACAATTCGGACAACCTGAAGTAAATCTGGGATTGATCCCCGGATATGGGGGCACGCAAAGACTGACCCGGCTGATTGGGAAAGGAAGAGCAATGGAATTGCTGATGAGTGGAAATATGATCAATGCCCAGACTGCTTTACATTACGGACTGGTAAATGATGTAGTGGCGCCGGAACTTTTATTGGAAAAAACAAAATCAATTCTTTCCCTCATCAATTCCAAAGCGCCGCTGGCCATCAGCAGATGCATCGAATGTGCCAACGCCGCCGGTTCAGATAACAATAATGGATATGCGCTTGAAGTAGCTTCATTCGGAGAATGTTTTGCTTCCCAAGATATGCAGGAAGGAGTGAGCGCTTTTCTGAATAAAAGAAAACCGGAATTCAAAGGCAGATGATTGGCAGATTATTTCAGGTGTATCATCTACCACACCCGGAATATTTCCCTTGAACCCGTCAGGTACATATCCTGATAGCCTGCCATAGCTTCGTTCATTTTCTTCATTGCTTCAGTGTCCTTCATCATTTTCTCCCAACTCTGATCATAGGCAGTCAGGCTCTCAAATTGGCTAACCATCACTACCCTATTGTATCCGCCGGTCATATCAGTCATGATATGAACCAATTCTTTATTGCCGGCCATTGCATCCTTAAATTTCTTAGCAAGCTTCGAAGCATTGCCGGGTTTGCAGACAAAAATGTCGTGTACGATAATCATAACTTTTGTTTTAGTGATCAAATGTTTGATAAACCTCATGGTTCACTGGAACCACGGAGGTTTGAAGTAAAGAATAACTGAGTTAATTGGCTTCTATGTATTTTTTAAAATTGTTCAGAATTGCCTGCCAGCCTCCTTTTTGCATTTCGATGGGGTTTGTGTTCTCAGCTTCAAATGTTTCAGTCAACTTTGTTTCATTTCCCTTATCCGCAAAGGTGATGGTTACTTTTCTCCCATCCCCAATTGTATATGTAATCAATTCATTAACTTTTATCTGATCATAGACCCCACCGAAATCAAAACCAAAACTGCCGTCTTTGGCTTCCATCCTCGCGAGGAATTTACCTCCGGTGCGAAGATCATTTTCTGCAAAAGGTGAATGCCAGTCGTCTGAAGCATAGTTCCATTTGACAATGTGTTCTGGTGTTGTCCAATACTTCCAGACTTTATTCACGGTCGCTTTAATCGTCGCCTCTATAGTGATGGTTTTTACAGCCGCAGTTTCCATCTTTCAAAATTTAGAATTAAAAAATCAGAAATTGACGATACAAAAATACGAAGGCTTTTCAAACCTGATAAGGCGGAAGACTAAGACAATTCTCTCGAAGAATACGGACCTGATTACTGTTTTGGTTTTGGAGGTTTTACAATCATTGTATCCGTTTTAAATAACGGTACTGCATATCCGCCTGAGTCAATGAATGCTCCCGGGAAAGCCTTCACCAATTCAGGCCAGTCCTTTTTATCCACTTTGGTTTGATATAAATAAACTGATTTGAGTTTTTTCAGGCCTTTCAATTTTATTAGACCTTCGGCCGTAATATTTGTCCCCACCAGATTTAATGAAATCAACTGATCCAGCGACTGAAGGTAACCCAAACCTTTATCCGAAATATTGGTATGATCCAAATCGAGTCGGCTGATATTTTTGCACTGGCTGATCACCGAGAGATCCGTATCACTTACATGCACACCGCTCATGCTGAGCGACAGCAGTTGTTTTTTTAGCGGAAGTAATAAGGAAAAAATCGTATCGCTGCGGGTTGTGGCAGTAATAAAATTAGCTTCCAGGTAATTACTGTTTTGTGAAACAGGTAAAACAATTACTCCCGATTGCTTTAACCTGCTGATGGCTGATTCATCTGCTTTTTCAACGGGAGACGAAGGCATACCGGGGAAGGCTTTTTGCTCATCACTCTCTTTTTGCAAGATAAGCAATTGGGGTTTTATTTTTTCAGGCTGAGGAAAATCTTTGACTTTTTTTGTAAAGTCTGCTCCGACATCAATCCACCATCTGAGCAATGCAATTTCCTGGTTGGACAATTGCGGTTTTTCTTTTGGTGCCATATGATGTTCGTCTTCGCGTGGAAGCATGATGCGTTTTATCATTACACTGGAATCCGGTTTGCCTGGAACTACAACCATGCCATCCTTCCCGCCCTTCATGATCAGGTCTGGCTGATCAAGTCGAAGTTTTCCTTTTTGCCTGGAGCGACCGTGGCATCCATAACATTTGCTTTTAAAAATAGGCTGGATAATGTCTGCATACACGAATGCCTCCTGCACATTGGGAATGGGCTTTCTTTTTTCTGTCGTGTTGCTGTCGCCGGATAAATCTGTGAGGGGTTGGGTAAGGTAATCAGATCCATGGGTGAGCGAACCCCCGAGATGGCCAGTAATAAACAATAATAAAACCAACAAACCTGCAAACAATCCCTGCCATCGGAATAAGAGATTTTTTCTGTTGAGAAAATAAATCAGAATGGACACAATCGCTACACTAATTCCCATCCATTGATGCCAGTTCACTATTTGTTCGTCATAATCTCCCGTGTTAGATAGCACATACCCGGTAATACATGAGGCAATCGAACTGATCATTCCCAGTAATAAAATCAGATTGATTGGTGCTTTCAGATGTTCGTATTTATTTTTCCGGGATTGCCATAGAAACAAACAGGCCAGCAATAAAATGCCAATGGGAAGATGTACAAGCACGGGATGGAGATGGCCGATTAACTCCGATATGGAAAGCAAAAGACTGATAGCAGAATATTT
>DATJWE010000195.1:0-17859 GCA_035501475.1 Puia sp.
AAATATTCCCTTTTTGTTTTTTGAAAATATCAATCACGTCGTTTAATTCATCCATCGTGCCCGGGAAGCCACGATACAAACGATCACGAACACTTGCTATACCAAGATTTTCATCGGCTACGGCATAATCCGCGTTGACCAATCCTGCATAGTCAAAGTCATAGGGTACCACGTAAGGCCGGACTAAAGAACTGTCCACTGACCTAATTAACCGCGTATTGTGATTTGCAGAAATTCCCCAGTCTGTATTGCCGATCATATATTCAAAAATTGCGACGATGGTCATCTGCCTGGGATCCGTTCTCCGCTGGTCTAGTTTTGTGGTTTTAAATTCGGTGCAGTTGTTTCTTCTGGCAAGGTCTTTTATATCTTCCATCAGGAAAGCATATTCAGTCACAGGTTTCTTTCTGCCACTACTATCGGCAAGAGTCAGCTTCAACAGGCGTACCCTGAAACCCATATCCGTAATCAGGTTATACATTTTATATATGAGATATTCCCGGATCAAATAGTCCTGGCCAATATTTGAAGTCCTGCATTGATTCACGAGTTTAAGAGAACCCAGTTTATGAAGCGGTGAATTTTTTTGTTCCTTAAAGTTGATTCTTATGGGTGGAATTTCGCAAATCTCTTTTCGCATGCGCCCTCTTGTTTCAAGAACAACAGGTGCGTCCATTAAACTATCTCCCCGAAGTGCAAAAGAAAAATGTCCTGCGTATTGTTTACCTTCCTTACTTCTCTGCCGTTCCAGGTGAATAATGTCAGTGGTTAAAGTTGCATTTAATACAGAAGTATCTTCAAAAAAAACTGTTTTATCAGCTTTATAAGTTTGACCATATCCAGGGTATTCCGCGAAATAGGAAAAAAGCAGTAATAAAAAAAATTTTCTCATGCTATATTGATTAAATGATCTGAATATTTCAATTAAGGTTATGACTGCCGGGATATTATTAAACTAAAAGGAGTGTGGTCAATTTATTTACAAATTTCTTCAATAACATTTCCAATCGAACCACTCGGCATTTGAATATGAAGCAGCGTTGCAATGGTCGGGGCAATGTCAGTCATGTAAACTTTTTGGTTCGTTTTGCCCGGCGAAATTCTCCATCCGTACCAAAGCAGGGGAATGTGCGAATCATAAGGATTCCAAACACCGTGCGTGGTGCCGCCGGAATCAAAACCTTCTATCCACTGTGGTTCCTGAATGATTTGGATATCTCCGCTTCGCGACAGATAATATCCGTTGGTCAACATGTTCTTCATCGTACTGTTTAAAGTGACATCATTCAACCTGTTGAGAGGAATTGCACGTGAGACACCCGGTTGCTGCTGCAGGTAATCAATGACGTCGTCATAAACTTGTCCCTTATCAAGATGAGCTGCTATTATTGCATTACGATCGAGATAAACCTGGAAGCCAAAAATGCCAATGACCAATTTATCCACTTTAAACCTGTCCTTTAGTAAATTGTTCAGGGCAACTACAATATTCTTGTCATCAAGATTTCCGGCAGGAATTTTATGCTCTTTGAGAAACAGAGGCACATGCGCTACTCCATGGTCCGCAGTTAAAAAAACAAGGTATTGCCCTTTGCCTAATTGGGAGTCGAGATAGTTAAAAAAATTTCCGAGATCTATATCCAATCGTAGAAAATCATCTTCCTGTTCAACAGAGTTGGGGCCAAAAGTATGACCGATATAATCTGGTGTAGACAGGCTTATAGCTAGCATATCGGTGCCTGAATCCAATCCAAGTTTTTCTCCTTGTATTGCTGCTTTAGCCATTTCCAATGTGAAGGTGTTGCCGTAAGGAGTTACCGGCAGCAGGCCATAATTCTTTCCGGCAAATTGGCTCAGCTTATAGGGAAAGCCTTTTGGGTCAGCACCAAATGGCCTGTGTTCATAGGGTTCTTCATCGGGTGCGCTCTGTGTGTACCTGCTGATGGGATAAAGCGTATTCCAATTCAGTGCAAAATAACCATCGACCAGTTTTTTTGCATTTAGTTCTTTTACCCACGATGGTAACTCTTTCATGTAATACGACGAAGTGATCCATGTTCCTGTTTTCTCGTCGCACCAGTAAGCTGCATTTGCACTATGGCCTGCAGGTAAAATCGCTGCACGATCTTTCAGCGCAATGCCAATAACCTTCGTGTGAAAATTTGTAGCGAGACGCAATTCATCACCAATAGTCGTTACCAATAAATTATGTGGGCTCATTTTGCCCGCATCAGTATTGCTTCCTATGGTATTTATATTATCATCCTCTGTACAGTACAGGAGTTCTGAAAATTTATAATCCCACCATTCATTACCGGTAATACCATCGATCGCAGGCACAGAACCGGTATAAATGCTGGCGTGGCCGCAGGCCGTCACCGTAGGTGTATAAGGAATAAATGTATTTTCGCATGAATATCCTTCCTTCAATAGCCTTTTAAATCCTCCATCCGGCTGGTAAAGATCATAATAGCGATACAAATAATCCCATCGCATCTGGTCAATAACAATTCCCACTACCAATTTGGGCCTTTGAATTTGATCCGTTTTGAACAGAGCATCTTTATTTTGAGAGAAAGCCGTATAAGTAACGATAAGGCCTATACATAAAAAGAAAATTTTGCGCATACCTTTTATTTTATTAAAAACTGGCAGGGGGGATTGAACATACAACAGTAAAAGCAAAAGCTTCGCGGAATAGAATCTTCAAACTAAATCATCATGTTATTCCGGTACTGCGGTTGAATTGATGAATTCAGGATATCTTACTTTTTATGTTTGTGATGTTTCTTCTTTTCAGGTTTATCGTCAAGTACAAGTTTCCTGATTCCGGCGCCGGGCATGTCTTCCAGGTCTTCAATAAGCCCCCTGTCGGAGAGATCGAGAGGATGTGAATTTTCCCAATCATGCCTGGCGATTTTATTCAATCTTTCAACAACCGATGCATCGTGTACTTCTATGGCAAGTTCTCTTCTGTGATCAAAACTCCCCGGAGAAAGATTAATGGATCCGACAATAGCCCTGCAATCATCTGCCAGCAGCATTTTTCCATGGAGTTTCAGATGTTTTAATTTATGAATTTTAATCCCTACATCATCCATGATGCGCAGGCCACCTACGCCTTCTACCAATTTTTCCATTTTAAGGGTATGTGGGGGTCGGGCCATCACGTGAACCTTTACACCGCGGCTTGCAGCATGTACCAGCCGTTCAATGATCACCAAATCCTGGAACCTTTCATTCTGAACAAACAGGGTATGTTTGGCTTCGTCGATGAACCTGGCAATTCTTGTCCGGCCATTATTACTACACCAGATAAGATTAAGATTTTCTCCAGGATCAAAATTTGTTCTATGCCAATCAGCATCAAAACAAAGAACAACTTCTTTTACTTCATCCGGATGGTGAGTTATAATTGCATAATCACGTGTATCAATAAAGTTTTTAGGCTCCCAGTTTAAAGATTTGATAAACGCAAATTTTTCGTCTACCACCATCGATTTTTCATGGGTGATTGTAAATTCAGGATTGCTGTCTCTTACTTCAATGCCTGCTTCCTCCAGCTTCTTCCTGGTTGCTTCATTTACTTCTTCCCCGCTTTTGCGTGTCGGGTTGAGCATAACCTTTACCTTCACGCCCCGCTGTTTGGCAGCAATTACAGCATCTATCAGTGAAGGCTCAGAAAATAAAAACATCTTTATCAATAACGAATGCTGTGCATTATTGATGGCGTCATTGATCTCCTTTCCTGTATCGTCAGGCAAAATAATGATTGACCGGTGAGACATTATTATAAACTTTGGTTTGTTTCCTAATTAAACTTACTAATTATTTTCTTGCAGTGAATCTGCTTCTGCCTGCACATTATAAAGGTCTGCATAAATGTGACCTTTTTGCATTAGTTCCTGGTGAGTACCCTTTTCGGCAATAACGCCGCTATTGAGTACAATAATCTGATCAGCATCGCGGATTGTGATGAGACGATGAGAAATAATAATTACGGTACGTCCCCGCATTAGATTTTCAAGAGCATTCATTACGCTTTTTTCAGATTCCGGGTCAAGAGACGAAGTGGGTTCATCAAGGACGAGAATGGGTGAGTTGCGCACCAGTGCGCGGGCAATGCCGATTCGTTGTTTTTGACCTCCCGAAAGTGTTACGCCTCTTTCGCCAACTAATGTATCGTAGCCATGTGTCATTTTGCTGATAAACTCATCAGCATTAGCCAGTTTTGCTGCTTCAATAATTTCCTCCCGGGTTGCGCCGGGCCTTCCATAGGCGATATTCTCTGAAACAGATCCGTAAAATAAAACTGTATCCTGCATCACAAAGGCGAGTTGCTCACGAAGGCCATCAAGAGTAAAGTCTGAGATATCTGTTCCATCAATCAATATGCGGCCTGATGTAGGATCATAGAAGCGGGCGATGAGCCCTACAATTGTTGATTTTCCGCTACCTGTTGTTCCGCAAATACCCACACGCTGACCACAGCCAATTTTCAGACTAAAATCATTGATTACCGGCAATTCAGCATGATAACGGAAACAAACATTCTCGAATACAATTTCCCCTTTAAGTTTTTCTGGGCAGGTTGCATTTATCTTTTCGGGAGTAGTCGCATTTGTTTCAAGAATAGATTGTATGCGCTCCAGCGCTACACTTGCCTGCGCAATGGTACTGGTCATTTTGGCAAGATCCTGCACGGGCCCAAAAAATTTATTCATGTACCATAAAAATACAGTGAGGGCCCCCACAGTCATGAATCCTTTCATCACAAGATCGGCTCCGCGCCAAAGCACAAAAGCTGTACATGCAGCAACCGTAATGGCAACTACGGGAGATATAACATATTTAACACGCTTGGCTTTTAGCGCTGCATGGACTGTTTCATCACTTATTTTCCTGAGTCTGTCTTCCTCATAATCCTGTCGGCCAAATGCGTTGACCGCACGAATGGATTCCAACCCCTTTTGTATGACTACAAGCATATTACTTTGATCTTTCCTCACTTCACGCGTTGCTTTTTTTATAGCCTTCTTAAATTTTGCGACAAAAAACAGCAGGAAGGGAGCAACAGCTAATGCTACCAGGGTGAATTCCGGGTCGAGATAAAACATAATCCCGATCATGCCAATAATGGTAAGCGCATCTACGAGAATATTCAAAAGTGTGGCGGAAGCAAAGTCCTGCACCGTGGAAACATCGGCAGTTATGGTACTAATCATCTTTCCCGTCTGATGTGAATCGTAATAAGAGAGTGATAAGTGCTGAAGGTGATGATACATTTTTCTCCGCAGATCATCAGCGACATACTGGGCCACTTTTTCATTGCAATAGTTGTCGACATAACCCGCAGCCGAACCAATGGCGGTAATCGCAATAAAGCTGATGGCCGCAACAGCGGCGAGTTGCATTTTCTTTTCTGCGGGAAAAATAGCGTCCATCCAGTGAAGCAGCGATGGTAAAGGATGATGGCCGATTACATTGTCGATGATTATTTTCAGCGGCCATGGCGTAACAAGGCCAATAAGGGCTTCTACAACCATCGCAACCAAAATAATAAAAACCAGTTTGCGATATGGACGGGAAAGTCCGAAGGCCCAAATGATCAGGCCGAATAAAGAAGGTTGCTTATGGTCAATTTTCATCAGTAAGTCCTGTTTTGGCAAAACTCTCCTGTTTCACTGTCATGCAGTTTGTCAGGGCAAAATGATTAAAACAACTGCCCGACAAATCCGATATTGAAGTTAGGGTTAAAATTTGAGAGATACTATACACCGGTTGGTTGTGCTTTCAAGCCCGAACTTATAAAGCCAGCAATTCTGATATTTTAGAATTATTTTTATAAGCAAATGGAGCAAATTCAAACTTCCATCAAACACTGATCCCAACCCTTCGTTAGATTTTTCGGGCCTGATAACGATTATTAATGAAGTCATTATTGTTAATTTCGGTGTTAATTTTCTTGCTACAACTTTTAAGCAATGGTAGCGCTGCACAAAGCTCTCAGATTAAATTTAACCTGGTGGAAGGAAACAATGGTGAGCCGCTGGGTCAGATAAATGCCATTACCCAGGATCGAAATGGCTACATGTGGTTTAATGGACAGGGAGCAAATCGCATATATCGATATGATGGTGTGAGAATGACCGCTTATAAACCACATAACCTGCACCCGGATATTAAATTTGGCGTAGCGCAGGAAACTATTTATGCAGACTCAATAACCGGTTTGATATGGATAGGTTTTATTTGGGGAGGTCTGGAAGCTTTTAATCCTGCAACTGGCGTTTTCAAAGACTATAAATATGACTCAACTGATGCCGGCAGTATAAGTGCGGGTATGGTTAGTGCAATTCTCAGGGATCATCTTGGACGATTATGGATAGGGACTGCGGAAGGCCTCGATCTTTTAGACGAAAAGACAGGAAAGTTCATTCATTATAGAAGTGATCCGAAAGATTCCACAAGTCTTAGCAGTAACGTAGTAAGAGCACTATATGAAGATCATGAAGGGGCATTGTGGATTGGAACGGGATACGAATTCGATTTAGACGTACATAAAAGCATATATAAAAATGCAGAAGATGGTGGTTTGAACAGGATGGAAAAAGATGGAAAGTTCACCAGGTTTATGCACGATCCTAAAAATCCTCACAGCCTTATCAACAATAAGATAAAAGCGATATTTGAAGATAGCAGGGGAACATTTTGGATTGGCACGAGTGGTGACGGTTTACACACGATGGATAGAAAAAAGGGAACTTTTGAACGGCATACGTATGACCCTGCCAATCCCGAAGAACTAAGCAGGCCCCCTTTAAAGAAAGATAATTTTGGAGATCCTATAACATTTATTACTGAGGACGCAACCGGCGCTATCTGGATTGGTACTTATATCTCCGGGATGAACCGGTATGATCCCGTCACAAAAAAAATTACACACTATGAATCAAGTAATGGATATCCAGACAAAAATTGTTGGACTGCCTTTAATTCAAGCGATGGTTCGTTATGGTTAAGTTCGACTGACCCGGTGGGATTCCTTTACAGAGTAGATCCCGAAATCAACAGAATCAAACAATTCGTATCTCCGGGGGCCGACATCAATTGTATTTATGAAGATTATGATGGTAGCCTTTGGGAATCTGGATATAAAAGTGGAATTCTCCAATTTGACAAAAATAAGAGACTTCTGCACCAGTTTAAATATGACGCAACTGATTCAATAGATTTGATGCATGCGGATATAAATTCAATTTTCGAGGATCGGCATGACACTTTGTGGATCTGTGGAAATCCTTATATGATATTGTTTGATAAAAAGACAAAACATTTCGCCCGTCTCAGGTATAAAGAGTCACCCGGTTCACCCTTAAAAATATTTTCTGCCCCGGGCCTGAAGAATGTTATAAAGGACCAGAGCGGCTTGATGTGGATTTCATCGGACAACGGATTATTTCGATATGATCCGAGAGACAGATCCATAAAGCAATATACGCATGATGAAAAAGACCCGGCAACAATTTGTTCAGACCTGATTACTTCCGTTCTGGAATCCGGCTCGGGTGACATTTGGGCAAGTTCAGGAGATAAGGAAAAAATAAGTTCATTGTCCGGAATTTCCTTTACTCAAGGTGGACTTAACAGGTTAAATAAAACTACCGGCAAATTCATTCATTACCTGGATGGAGTAAATATCTTATGTATGTACAAAGACTCCAGAGGAATAATTTGGGCAGGTTCCGTGCATGATGGCATTTATTATTTTGATAAACAAGCAAATCAGTTCAGTAAATTTTTTAGCCCTGGGCAGGAAACAGGCAAAGACGCCATAATCAATATTATTGAGGATGAACTTAAAAATTTATGGGTGATCACTCCATCATCCATTATAAAAATAAATGCAGACAGGAAGAACTCCTTCGTGTATGGAAAGAAATATGGTATCAGGGCGAATACCCTACATTCCGGCGGACTCTGCATAACCAAAACGGGAGATATCCTTGTCAGAAATAACGATGGCTTTTATACTCTTTCGCCAAAAGAAATGAATGAGCAAGCCAGACCATTTCCGGTGATCATTACAAACCTGTTGATCAACAACCACGAAGTTTCCTCCAAAGATAGCGGCGTTCTCACGCTTCCAATAGAACAGATTAAGAAAATATCCCTGGATTATAACCAAAATAACTTTTTTTTCAATTTCGCTGCCATTGACTTTCGGGCACCAGAAGCAACAAAGTATTATACATTATTAGAAAATTTTGATAGTATCTGGAGAGATGCGGGAGAAGATAAAAGTGCCAATTATATTAATGTTCCAACGGGGCATTATATATTTCGAGTGAAAGCAATTAACATAGACGGTGTAAAAGCCGAAAAAGCAATTGCCATTACGGTAATGCCACCCTGGTGGAAAACATGGTGGGCATACGGGATATATGCTTTGCTCATGATGACAGTTATTTTGCTAACGCATAGATTTCAAAGGCGGCGCACACTCAGCATTGAACGGCAAAGGGCCCAGGCAAAAGAATTATTGCAGGCAAAGGAAATTGAAAAAGCTTACCACAAATTAGAACAAACATACGCAGAATTAAAGTCGACCCAGGCACAGCTCATCCAATCCGAAAAAATGGCTTCCTTGGGTGAACTCACGGCCGGCATTGCGCATGAAATTCAAAACCCATTAAATTTCGTCAATAATTTTTCCGAGGTAAATGCAGAACTGATTGAAGAACTGAATGCTGAACGCTTGAGGCCGAAAGCTGAACGCAATGAAAAATTCGAAAACGAAATATTAGACGATATCAAACAAAACCTGGAAAAAATCAATCTTCACGGCAAACGGGCGGACAACATCGTGAAAGGAATGCTTCAACATTCAAGAACCAGTTCGGGACAAAAAGAAACTACGGATATCAATGCACTCGCTGATGAATATCTGCGCCTGGCCTATCATGGCCTTCGCGCTAAAGACAAATCCTTTAACGCCACTTTCAAAACCGAATTTGATCCCGGAATTGGACAGGTTAACGTTGTTCCGCAGGACATTGGCAGGGTGTTATTGAATCTTTACAACAATGCATTTTATGCCGTCTTAGAAAAGAAGAAACAGATTGGAGAAGACTTTGACCCAACTGTTACCGTAAGTACAATAAAAATCGACAATATTATAGAAATCAGAGTTAAGGATAATGGCAAGGGTATTCCCCAGAAAGTCCTGGATAAAATCTTCCAGCCATTTTTCACAACTAAACCCGCAGGACAGGGAACAGGACTGGGATTATCTTTAAGTTATGATATTATTGCCAAGGAACATAGCGGGCAAATAACAGTGGAGACAAGGGAGGGTGAATACACGATATTTATTATCCGGCTGCCTGTCTGAATGGTACAACTATAATCTTTATTTTTATATTGTAAACAAACCTTAAACCAAAGAACATGAAAATTCTGGTAGTGGACGACGAGAAGGATATGCAGGTCCTTTTCGAACAGCGTTTCCGCAAAGAGATCCGTGAACACGAGATGGACTTTGTATTCGCCTATTCAGGAGAGGAAGCGCTTGGCTATCTCAACCAGCATGTCCATGAAGCGGTGCTAATCCTTTCTGATATCAATATGCCCGGCATGAGCGGGCTGGAATTGCTTCGGGAAATCAAAAAGAAATTTGAACGTCCTCCTCCCTCCGTAATCATGATCACAGCCTACAGCGATCAGAACAATTACAATGAAGCCATGCGATTGGGCGCGGATGATTTTCTGACAAAACCAATTGACTTTAGCCTGTTAAAAGAAAAATTGAAAACACTATACTGATGGCAAAAATACTGGTTGCAGACGATGAGGTTGATCTTGAGATACTCATTAAACAAAAGTTCCGTCAGAAAATCAGGGAACGCAAGTACGAATTTGTTTTTGCTGTGAATGGAAAAGAAGCACTTGAAAAATTAAAAGAGCAACCCGACATCGATATTGTGTTGAGCGATATCAATATGCCGGAGATGGACGGACTGACCCTGCTCAGTAAACTCAAGGAAGTCAGTCCCCTGCTCAAAGCTGTTATCGTTTCCGCCTATGGTGACATGGACAATATCCGGACAGCCATGAACCGGGGAGCATTTGATTTTTTATGCAAACCGGTGAATTTTGAAGACCTGGACATTACTGTTGAAAAAACAATGAAGCACGTGACACAACTCAGGGAAACGATGCAGGCTATTAAAGAGAATAATATTCTGAAGATGTATGTCGATGAGACCGTGCTCAATTTCATGAACCGTAAAGAATTTGAGCATTCACTCATGCAGAATGAAACTATCGATGCGACGGTTGTATTCATTGACATCTGCGGTTTTACTGCTATTACAGAAAGCCAGTCGCCAGACCTCGTCGTCAAACTGCTCAATAGTTATTTTGATGTCATGGTTACTGAGATCATTGCCCAGGGAGGATATGTCGATAAATTTATCGGGGATGCCGTGCTAGCCGTTTTTCGGGGTGATTATCACCTCGACAGAGCCATCGAAGCTTCACTGGCGATCAGCCGGATTGAAAAGCTTCCCGCTGAAGCGAACCCGATCCATTTCCTTCCCAAAGTGAGTATCGGCGTACATACCGGGGAAATGATTTGTGGAAATATCGGCTCTGCCACCCTGCGGCGGTTAGACTATACCGTTATTGGTGACGTCGTCAATACAGCCGAACGGTTACAGGAGGTCGCAAGTCCGGGTCAGGTCCTGATCACCGAATCCTCTTTTCAAAAAATTAAAGAATCTTTTCATTGTGTTAAACTGGAGAATCACCAATTAAAAAATAAGGCTAACCCGGTTTCGGTTTATCAGGTCATCGAATGACCGCTTTTAATCATCACCAACACCCTCATTCTACCATGGAATTTGAAAAGCTGCAGGACTTCATCCTCGAAAAACTTAAAAAAGATCTTCCAAAATTTCTAAGTTATCACAATGTACAGCATACCCTGGATGTCGTAGAATATTGCGAAGAACTTGCGGCTAATGAAAATATTTCCGGCGATGAACTTACTTTATTATGTACAGCAGCACTCCTACACGATTCCGGATTCGTGGAAGTCTATAAAGGACATGAAGAAATCTCATGCGGCATTGCCAAAACCTATCTCCTACAATTCGACTATACACAGGATCAAATAACCAGGATTAAAGAAATGATTATGGCTACACGCATTCCCCAGAAGCCAAAGGACAGGCTGGCAGAAATTTTATGCGATGCAGATCTTTATTACCTGGGTACTAAAGATTATCCGATAAACGCTGAAAGTCTTTACCAGGAATTGCATAATTCAGGACAGGTTAAAAACAGGGAGGAATGGCTGCACCAGCAAATTAAATTTCTTCATACCCATCACTATTATACGCAGGCGGCACATAAAAAACTATCTGCCATTCAGCACCAAAATCTTTTGGCTCTTCAGGCCCAATCTCAATCACATAAGTCAGTAACCGGTCACAAGGATTTCTATTTCAGCGATGCGATATTGATCATCTTGGGAGTGATCATAGCGAGCTTCGCGTTAAATAGTTTTCTCGTACCTAACAATTTTTTCGATGGAGGGGTTACCGGTATTTCACTGCTTATACGCGAGTACATTCCCGGATCCAATTTGTCGGTAATCATTTTGATCGCCAATCTTCCCTTCATCATTATGGGTTTCTACACGATTAATCCAAGGTTTGCGCTAAAGACTCTTATTACGATTGTACTTCTCGGGATTAGTCTTCTGTTTGTTCATATTCCGATGATCACTAATGACAAGCTGCTTGTTTCAGTGTTCGGAGGATTTTTTCTTGGAGTTGGGATTGGACTTACGATGCGAGCAGGTTGTGCAGCAGATGGAATTGAAGTGTTGGCTCTGTATACCTGGCGGCATACCAGTTTTACCATCAGCGAAATTATCATGGCATTGAATATTGTCATCTTTAGCATAGCAGCGTCCAAGTTCGGGGTTCCGACGGCATTGTATTCAATACTCACTTATTTTACTGCATCCAAGACGGTGGACTATGTCATTGAAGGAATCGAAGCGTATACAGGAGTGACAATCATTTCAGGTAAAAGTGAGATCATTAAAGAAAGGCTGGTGCATGAACTCGGCAGGGGAATTACCATTTATAAAGGCGAGCGCGGATTTTTGCCCGGCAAATTTGAAGTCTTTAGCGAATGTGATATCATCTTTACCGTCATCTCCAGGCTCGAGTTACGCAGGTTAAAAAACCTGGTCAATGATATTGATTCGAATGCATTTGTATTTGCCAACACCATCAAGGAAGCTTCAGGCGGAGTGATCAAACGAAGGCATATTCATTAAAAGATAGATATGAGGATGAAAGATCAGCGGCTGAAATGACCACCCAATTCCAAAATTTGATAGGGTTGCCCGATTTTTTTTGCCTGCTTTTCAAATTCTTTCGGATCAGCGGTATTGAAAGCAAACATATCATAATGACAGGGAATCACAACACCTGCACCAATGGCCTTTCCGAGCTTCGCAGCTTCTTCTGTATCCAGGTTTCCTGCCACCCCTCTCGCCGGATCATTTCCATTGATGGGCAACAGCGCCACATCAATATGAAAGGGCTTCAGTATTTCTTCCATTCCATCAAACCATAATGTATCGCCGCTATGATAAATACTCCATTGCCCAAAGCGGATGACATATCCCATAAATTTTGAATTTCCCTCAGCATCTCTTTCAATCTCGTCGTGTTTGGCAGGAACTCCATAAAAAGAAAATTCTCCTATCGAAATTTTTTTCCCGTCCGTTAAACCAATAGGAAATTCTTTTGGCATTTGAATACGCTCTGTAACAAAATCGCGATTGGCTTCGGGGATGATAAATGCAATACCGGGATTATTTTTTATTACCGGGACGAGTGTTTCTTTATCAAGGTGATCTGTATGATTATGGCTGGAAGTCAGGATCGAAATTTTTTTCAGCAGGGAAGGATCGACTACTCTTTCACCGATGCGTACATGAGGTTTATTGGTGTCTGCATATTTTTTTGTGAGAGAATCCGAAAGATAAGGATCAATCAGAACGCGCTTTCCTTTCCATAACAATAAATATCCGCTCTGACCCAGCCACCATAGATGAAATTTTTCTTCATCCTTTTCGTACTGCTCCACTTCTGCAATAAAATTTTCGTCTTTGATCCTTGCAGCTTTCAGCGACATGATTATAATTGTTGTTTTACAATTTGAGCGCCCTTGACCAGGTTGATGAGTTTTTGTCTGGCTGCCCATCTCGCCGTCTGGCTCAATCCGCAGTCAGGTGCTACAGATAATTTCTCCGCTGGTACATATTTCAGGCAATTCTTTATTCGCGCGGCAACATCTTCTGGTGTTTCGATATAATAATTTTTTACATCAACGACTCCGACCGCCACATCCATTTTTTCGGCAAAAGGTTTGAGCAATTCAATTTCGGCAAATTCCCTGTTTGCCATTTCAATATGAATTTCGTTGACATTGAGATCGAGAAAATCAGGCAGCATGGGCTTGATACTTCTGTATCCTACGGGCCTTCCTTTGAAATTTCCAAAGCACATATGTGTGGAGAGCCGGCATTTGCCCGCAACTGTTTTCACCGTCCGGTTAAAAATATCGACGAATCTTTTGGTATCTTCTTTGTAAGCATAACAACTCATCGAAGGCTCATCAACAGTAATTTCTTCGCAACCTGCAGCTACAAGATCTTCCAATTCTTTTCGAATGATGGGTAACAAGGTTTCGGTAATTGCATATCGGTCTTTATATCGTTCATTGGGCAGCAGTCTTCCGCTCAGCGTATAAGGCCCGGGAATGCTGGCCTTGAGCACAGGCCCCTTGGGTGCAAGTCTTTTGAGTCGTAAATATTCTTTCACCACACCCAATCCCCTGGGAGCCATCAATGCATCCACGATATCATGCTTTCCTCTTTGATCATGAGCCGGCGGACCAAATTTTCTTGTTTCTGTTTCATTGGCCCGAATACCATTGATATATCCGTAAAAAGAAAGATTGAAATCGAGTCTGGTTTGTTCACCATCTGTAATCACGTCCAGTCCTGCAGCTACCTGATCGTGAACAGCAGCAATCACTGCATCTTCAATCATCTCTTCAATATCAGCGGCTCCAAACTGATCGAGATGCTGACAAGCATAGTCAAGCCATCCCGGAAATGGATAGCTGCCGATTACAGTCGTTCGAATGGGTTGTTGTCTCATTGTTTATATATGTTATTGCGTATCGACAATGATTAAATAATTCATGCCATTTGCTCCGGAGGAGCAAAACGCCGGTATTGTTCGAACACGCATTACCGATGTTGCGCTCCTACGGAGCGTTGATTAATATTACAAACGTTTTCTACCGATATTTTGCCCCTACGGGGCAAATAGTCTTAATAAATCTATTCCAAATATTCCTGCATCACTGCTCATTTCCTGCCAGGCGATACACTTCCGCCATTCGATGAGCGTGCTCATCATAAGCAGATTCAAAAAGTTTTTGAGCCTTTTCAGCACCGACGACAAAAGAGGCAGTCAGCACTTTCGGTGGCTGGCCTGCTTCCGTCAGCAAACGGGCAACTTCTGCCTTGATGCAATTTACAATCATCACACCTCCGACAGTTGAACCCGGTGAAACAGGTGTTTCCAGACCGGGAATATAAATCATCGAATCTCCTGCCGGTGCACCGCTGTCCAGCACGATATCGGCAAAATCAGTCAGCTTTTTACCATCGGCTCTTTTACTGGAAGATTTTTCCAGGTGATCTTTTGTAACCAATGCGACAACCCTAACTCCTTTTTTCCGGAATTGTTCGGCCATTTCAATGGGAACGATATTACTCCCACTCGAGGAAATGACCAGTGCAGTATCTTTTTTGTCCACACCAAAATTGCGAAGGATACGTTCCGCCAATCCCGGAACATTTTCCAAAAACATCGCCTGTCGCTGACCGTTAGCACCTACCACATTGTTATGGTAGGTAAGTGATAGCTCAACAATCGGGTTAAATCCCGGAAAAGAACCATAACGTGGCCACAATTCTTCGGCCATGATGCGGCTATGTCCTGACCCAAAAACATGGACAACTCTTCCCCTTAAAATACTTTGAGCAAACCACTGCGCAGCTTTCGCCATTTTTTCCTGCTGTGCTTCCACTTTGTCTGCGATAGACCTGCATTTGTCGATATACGATTCGATTGGATTCATGACTGAAAATAATTGTTGGTTAACTGTCCTGCATTTGCGCGAAGCAGGCTGCCCCTATTGCTCCTGCCATATCGCCGAACTGAGATTTCACGATGGAGGTTTTATTTCCACCTGCACGCCATTCATATAATGACAGAAAATGTTCAAGTGGTTCAAACAAATCACTTCCTGCTTCAGTAATGCCACCGGCAAGAATTACACATTCCGGCGAGAGGATATTGGTGACGCTGGCAATACCGATGGCAAGTTTCTTCACTGACATGGTCCATAGCGAACGCGCAAACTCATCGCCCTTCCTATGTGCATCGAGTAATTCACGCGTATCCATAAATTTTCCCCTGGATCTTTTATGAACCGTCCAATTCCCGATCGCATCTTCCAGGCTACCCGGCATTCCGGTAACATCTGGCTCTCCTTCGTGGTCCAGGCTGATATGACCAATATGGCCGGCTTTCTGAAAACTTCCCTGGTAAGGCTTTCCATCAATCAAAATGGCTCCTCCCACTCCTGTCCCTAAAGTAATCAGCACTGCATTCTTTTTATTCTTCGCCACGCCAAGCTTGGCTTCCGCCATCATTGCTCCAACCGCATCATTGATGATCCAGGTTCTGTGATTAAGGAAAGACGACCAGTCAAAATTCTCGAGCCCCTGCAAACGTCCAGGCATATACGCAATGGCGGAATTCTGTTCATTCGGAAGGCCGGGTGCAGATATACCCACCACAAAATCTGATACTCCAAGTTTGGATTTCAGTTTTTCAATGCTGGCAGCCGTTGCCTGTTTCCATGCCGAGCTATCCCCGTCCTGGGTAGGAGTATAAAGCTGTTCCAGAACATTTCCTTCCTTATCCAATGCCACGGTTTTGATCCTTGTACCGCCTAAATCTACTCCAATTAATATTTTCGACATGTGGATGATTTAATATTGTCCTTCTGAAACCGTCCAGCCGCCATCAACAGCCAACACCTGGCCGGTAATAAATGAGGCGTGATCAGATAATAAGAAAACCGCAGCTCCGGCAACATCTTCCGGTATGCCAATCCGTCCTCCATCCAATGGCTGCTTGGTTTGAATGAATTTCAGAATTTCCTCATCACCTGCGGCTCTTTGCGACATGGGCGTTTTTACCAGGCCGGGGGCTATAACGTTTACCCTTATACGATGAATGGCATAATAAGAGGCAAGTGATTTAGTGAATCCGATGATGGCCGATTTGCAGGCTGCATAAGCATGCGTGGAAAAAAATTTTGGAGAAGGGGAAAAACCCAGCACTGATCCCATATTCAAAATCACTCCGGGTTGCTCGTTTTCCATGAAAAATTTCAGGGCAGCCCTGTTGGAGAACATCAGGCTGGTCAGGTTAAGCTCCAGCGTTTGGTGCCAGCCTTCGGTTGTCATCTCATGCAGGGGGCCATCGCCGAATTTACGGCCGCTGCCTCCGGCAACATGATACAGTCCGTCGAAACCACCAAAGCGTTCTGCACAAAGCCGGATTGCTTTTTCGGCAAGCGCTTCTTCCCTGGCATCTCCCGTGATTACCGCTCCTTTATGATGAAATTTTTTGTTTGCTTCCGCTGCACGTTCGGCATCTCTGCCCACCGCTACAATCTTAGCTCCTTCCGCGATACAAGCCAAAGCAGTCGACAAACCTAATCCGTCTGTACCGCCAATAATGACAATTTTTTTATTTGTAAGCCAGTCTTTAGCCATGCCTTTGTAAAAATATTTGCAGCGATTAAAAATAAATCAGACCCTAATCATCTTATGATATTAGAGTCTGATCAACAAAAATAGGGCAATCTCTAAAGAGTCGTGTAAGTAAGTTTAGACTCAGGTAATAATTTTCTTTGTCAACGAAACCAACTTATGCGACAGAGCATTCTATTTACTGGTGCTTTTGGAAAAAGCAAAATAGGAAGCTCCCAAAACAATCAGTGCATGAACTGCGACAGTTGTCCATCCCATCGAGTTTGAGAGACCATTTGAAATGTTTACTATTGCAAGAGGGATATTTACCAGGTTGAACAGTATCGTTGTGACAAGCAGAATACGCCACACTTTATCTGAAGGAGGAATGTTGCGGCTCATCCAAAATATAATTCCAAGCTGACATAGGGCAAGGCCGTATGCTCTGGCAGGCAGGACACCATATTTATCTAAAATGATTCCGTAATTCTCAGAAAAGGAAACTGGAATAAATACTAATGCAAGACCATAACCCAGGGCGATAATCGCCAAAATGACTGCGAAGGTTGAAAGTTTCATTTTTTTACAGTTTAGTGATGAAGGAAATAATTGAGTTGTTTTGTTCAGGAAGTCTTCGGGCGCTTATTGGGTTCTTTTGCAATAATCGTTTTCAGATGATCAGACAATCGCAAGGTCAATGCAATTAATGTCAAAGTCGGATTGGCTGCACCGGAAGTTGCAAAACAGGAAGATCCGGCAACATACAGATTTTTGATGCCGTGCACTTTGCAATTCTTATCCACCACGCCATCTTTTGGATCATCGCTCATTTTTGTTGTACCCATGTGATGCCAGCCACCTCCAAGAAAAGAAGGCCAGGAATTATCTCTTTCATCTACAAGCCAATCCATCATTCTGACCCGCCCCGC
>DATJWE010000196.1:0-5109 GCA_035501475.1 Puia sp.
TATTCCGGGAAAATTTTATATTGGAATTTAATGAATTAGACAGCTTCACGACTTATTACTTACATTGTTATATGCTCATTCATCTACATCCCGACAATCCCCAGCCGCGAAGTATAAAAATCATTGTGGATTGTTTGCTGAATGGAGGAGTTATTATTTATCCCACTGATACGATTTATGGATTAGGTTGTGATATCCTTGAACACAGGGCTGTTGAACGCATTATCCAGATAAAGAAACTACATCCTTCAAAAGCAACACTGTCTTTTATTTGTTACAATCTGAGTGATCTTAGCCGCTATTCAAAAAGCATTTCCACTCCATTATTCCGGATACTGAAAAATCATTTGCCCGGACCCTATACATTTATTCTTCCTGCCAGCAAACAGGTTCCCAAAATGCTTAAAAGTAAAAAAGACACTATCGGTTTACGCATTCCCGACAATACTATTGCGCGGACAATAGTTAGGGAATTGAGCCATCCTATTTTGAGTACTTCGCTGCCGGGAGAAAAAGTTGAAGAATACACCGATCCAGAACTGATCCATGAAAATTTCGGGAATCTGGTCGACATCGTGGTTGATGGAGGTATAGGAAATACTGTCCCTTCAACAGTTATCGACCTCACTTCAGGCAAACCTGTCCTGATAAGAATGGGTTTGGGAGAATGGCCAGACAATTAAACGTGCAAAAACCAAATGGTAAAGAAAATTTTTATGGGAAAATTTTTTTTACCAGATTTTCTTTGACTCCGCCAGACCATTCATTTTTTAAAATAGAAAGCACAATCGAATCTCTTCTCCCATTTCTATCAACCACACAACTTCTCAAAATGCCTTCAACAGTACAGCCAATGGCTTTCATGGCATTGATCGATCTTTCATTCTTTGCATTCGCTCTGAATTCGACTCGCTCCATTCCCCATGATTCAAATGCATAGCCAAGCATCAGCAATTTGCAATGCCTGTTGAGTCCTGTGCGCTGAAACTCTTTTCCATACCAGGTATATCCCAACTGAGTAGTCAAATGATTTAATTGTATATCGTAGAAGCGGGAGCTGCCTGCATATCTTTTGGCCACTTTATCGAATACGATAAATGGATATTCTTTTTGCGCATCTCGTTGGGTAATAGTTGTCCGGATATATTGCTCCATCTCTTCTTTGCTGTCAGGAGGATTGAGAGAATGACTCCAGATATCCTTTTCATTCAATGCAAACGGAAGCAGGAAGGAAAGATCTGTTTGTTCGAGTGGACGAAGTAATACCCGTTCGTCTTCCAATATCAGGTTTTCTGGAAATTTCATCATACAATTCAAAAATAAAATCTTTCCGGGAAGAATATGTTATGTCAAATCAATTGTGGTTCATCAAACATATCCAATTGATCGGGATGAATATTAAAACTTTTTCGGTGGTATTTACATAAGCCAAATTCTTCAATTCCTCTCCGATGTTCTTCGGTGCCATATCCTTTATTATTAAACCAATTGTAATACGGGAATTCTTCGTGCAATTGCTGCATGTATTGGTCCCTGTAAGTTTTGGCCAATATGCTCGCAGCCGCGATCGAGGCATAGATTGCATCACCCTGGATAATGCACCGATGTGAAATTTTTTTGTATGATTTGAAGATATGCCCGTCGATCAGCAGAAATTCAGGTTTATTTTTCAGTTGACCGATGGCGAGATGCATGGCTTTGAAGGAAGCCTTGAGGATATTGATTTTGTCAATTTCCTTATTGTCGACGCTTGCTACTGCATAGTCGATTGCATGTTGTTCAATAAAGCTTCTGAGTTCATTTCTGATTTTTTCATTTACCTGTTTGGAGTCGTTCAGCAGGGGATGAAAAAAATCAGGAGGAAGTATAACAGCTGCGGCGAATACGGGCCCTGCAAAACATCCACGACCTGCTTCATCACAGCCTGCTTCAAGCTGATTTGTTTTATAAAAAGGCCTGAGCAAAAGATTTCTTTTTCCAAAAATAAATGAATAGGAATTCAGTTCGGGGTGAAATTGCGAATAAGTTTTCAACAATTCTTCATAACAATTCTCTTTGCATAAAGAATCCGGCACAAAAATTATTTAATGTAATTTTACCGAAATCGAAGTCTATGAGTTTTGTAGAGTACTTAAGACAGCCGTGGCCCTGGTATGTTGCTGGGCCTTTGATCGGGTTAGCTGTGCCTTCATTATTGATCATGGGAAATAAAAGATTTGGCGTTTCCGCATCCCTACGTCATGTCTGTGCGGCTTTTTTCCCTTCGGGTATTTCTTTTTTTAAATATGATTGGAAAAAAGAAGTCTGGAATCTTTTTTTCGTTACAGGAGTTTTAATTGGTGGTTTTCTCGCCATCGCATGGTTAAAGAATCCTGCGCCTGTTCAGATCAATCCCAGACTGGCGGATGAATTATCACGCTATGGAGTTACAAGTCATCAGGATTTGATGCCACTGCAATTGTTCAACTGGCCTGCCCTGCTTACTGTTAAAGGATTACTGCTGACTGTAGCAGGAGGATTTTTAGTAGGTTTCGGAACACGTTATGCCGGAGGTTGTACATCGGGTCATGCGATTATGGGCTTATCCGATTTGCAATGGCCTTCGCTTATAGCAACCATTTCTTTCATGCTTGGCGGTTTCATCATGGCCAATCTTATTCTGCCATCCATCTTACAACTTTAAAATTTTTTATGGAAGAAACAATATTCAGTCAACCAGCGATCAAAGAAACCAATCCCGATTTTGAGGTTCGTTCTCTCGATGCCATGTGCATTAATGAATCTGAGCTCAGGCATCCCTGGTGGCACAATATCAAATATTTTGTTGCAGGAATATGTTTTGGAATCATATTGGTGAAAGGGGAAGTCATTTCTTGGTTCAGAATACAGGAGATGTTCAGGCTGCAGAGTTTTCATCTGTATGGAGTGATCGGCTCGGCATGGGTTGTCGGAGTGATTTCGGTAGCGGTGATAAAAAAATTTAAAATAAAAACCATCTATGGTGAACCAATCAAATTCTATCCCAAGCAATTCAACAAAGGCCAGATCTTCGGTGGCCTGCTTTTCGGATTCGGATGGGCTTTGACCGGAGCCTGCCCCGGACCACTATTTGCACAGATCGGCGCCGGATTTACTGTAGTTATAATTACTTTACTTAGTGCCATTGCCGGCACCTGGGTGTATGGCCGGATAAGAGAAAAATTACCTCACTGATTTTTATTGCTGTTTCAAATAAATGTTTTACCTTATCAGCTGCTAACCATCCAACAGAATTTTCTGTAGCCTGTTAAAACGTTTTATTAATTGCTGATCTATGGTTCAGGTAAAATCACACAAGCCAGATATTTTGTTACATGAGCGCTTCGACAGCCATCTTTTTATTCTTTCAGAATTTCTCTCCAACTCTGTTGAAAATGACTCCTTACTTCTGCTAATTCAGGATTTTTCATTTGACCGATCGGAAAAAGGGGCAGGTATTAGTTAGAGAAAACTTCAATCTTTATAAACTTTTTTATTCATTTAAACTTGATTATATGGAAGAATTAAAACAAACCAACCCTCGTCGTGATTTTCTTGGAACGATCGCTGCAAGTGCAGCTGCACTTGGTATTGCGTCAATTGGCTCCCCCCTCCATCTTGCCGCTGAACCAAAATCTCCATTTAATTATGCTGATGATGCAGACGCATGGTTCAACAAAATCAATGGTAAGAAACACAAAATTGTATTTGATGTGGTAGAACCAGGCGATCCGTTCATTATGCCATTTGCCTGGTCAAAGGTTTTTATATTAACAAATGGAGCTACCGGTACTGCTGAAAAAGATACTGGGGTCGTGGTGATCCTCCGTCATGCCGGAATACCCTTTGCCTTTGACAGCCCGGTATGGGAAAAATATAAGTTTGGAGAAATGTTTAAAGTTAATGACCCTAAGACTAAGGCTCCGTCCGTACGGAACCCGCTGTGGAAGCCGGCAACGGGCGATTATGTGATGCCTGGATTTGGCAATTTGGATATCGGGGTTAATCAATTACAGGATAACGGCGTTATGTTTTGCGTTTGCAATGCGGCCATGACGGTTTACAGTGCAGTGGCTGCAGGAATGATGAACATGAATGCCGATGATGTGAAAAAGGAATGGACGGCCGGTTTATTGCCCGGAGTGCAAATAGTACCTTCCGGGGTATGGGCTGTCGGTCGTGCCCAGGAACATGGATGTGCATACTGTTATGCAGGATAACATAAACAAATCCATAAAAATAACAGGCAGGTATAGTCGCTTTTCTGCCTGTTATTTTGTTTTTGGTATCAGATGAACACTAATCGAATGAGCGATAAATTTTTATATATATTGTCGATAGTATCTGCGGTTGTTATCGTTGCCATGGTTCTTGTCAGTTGTGAGAATACGGAGGAGCAGGTAAAAACTGCAGTTAAATCTTCCGCTACAAAAAAGGAAGCACTATGGGTGGCCCCGGATACCAGCCAGATTCTTCATACAAAAGAAGGCGATTTGATTCGTTACGGACGATCGTTGATTGCCAATACTTCGGATTATTTCGGACCTCATGGAACAATTAGTCACAGCGCCAATGGCATGAATTGTCAAAACTGCCACCTGGATGCCGGCACAAAACCCTGGGGAAATAATTATGGAGGTGTTTTTTCGACCTATCCCAAATTCAGGGAAAGAAGGGGAGCAGTGGAAACCGTTGTTCAAAGAGTGAATGACTGTTTTCAGCGCAGCCTGAATGGAACTGAAATTGATAGTAACAGTCACGAAATGCAGGCCATACTGGCTTATATAAAGTGGCTGGGATCATCTGTTGCAAAAGGAAAAAAACCTCCGGGCTCAGGTATACAGCAATTGGCTTTTTTGGGCAGGCCCGCCGATGCAGAGCATGGAAAATTAGTGTATGTAGCAAACTGCCAGCGTTGTCACGGACCAGATGGACAGGGAACACTGCGTCCTCCGGATAGCACAAAGTATCTCTATCCGCCGTTATGGGGACCTCACAGTTATAATACCGGTGCCGGACTTTATCGTCTTTCACGTTTAGCCGGTTACGTCAAGAACAATATGCCATTTGGAACTTCTTATGATTCCACGG
>DATJWE010000197.1:0-3585 GCA_035501475.1 Puia sp.
CTGTTATCAGGATTTAGATACGGGCACAGTAATCTCTACTTTCAGTGTAGTAGCGCCATGATTCGGTTCAGCTGTGTTGATATTATAGTCGAGCCGGTTAATTTCAAAGCTTCCGGAGAAAGTATTGTTTTGGAAAGTGAAAGGGATCGTAATTTCCTTCTGCACCCCATGAAAATCGAGCATGCCTTTAGCCTGGTAGCCGGAACCCGCAGCAGTAATACTGGACGATGTGAATTTTATTAGAGGATATTTATCTGCATCCAGCCATTTGTCGCTTTTTGCGTGTGTGTTTTTCATTCCATTTCCTGTATTGATCGTAGCCACATCAACCGATACATCGAATTTTGATGACGCTAAATCTTTTTCGTCAAAATTGACAGTGCCTTGCAGTCCTTTGAAAACTCCCGATGGATCATCACTGCTAAATTTTACAGAATAATCATCACCAATTTTCCAGTCCTGTGATTTGATTACAGTAAAGGCGGATCCGACAATGATCGCTGCTGCCGCTAAAGGATAGATTAACCTTTTCATAATTGATTTCTTTTTGAATGAAGAATTGTCTTTTGGATAATTGTTAACAAAATATGGATTTGCATTTTTGCTGGGCCAAAGCTATTCATCTATATTGATGTTTCAACTACAAATGCGATGACACGGGATAAAAATGAGATGAAAGGCCAAAATGAGGATACCTGGGCGGTAAAATATAAGGGCCCGGAATACTTCCGTAACCCGGTCAGATTCAATCGGCTATTTTTTCGTTATTTAACAATAAATGTCTTTTTTTTTAGTTTTATCGGTATCCAATGTATTTGAAAAACCGTCTATGAAAAAGTTGTTTCTCTATCTTGTAAAAAGCCAGGAAGCCGTATACTGGCCTCTTTTGATCCTGTCTTTTGTGGGGGGATATTTATTAGCCACTGTATTATTTTATTTCTTCGGTAGTGCACTCAGAGCTTCCCTGCATTCATTCTCTTTTTAATTAGCTGAATCATTTGGTTTAGATGATTTTTTTCTTTTCTTCTCTTTGGCATAAATCCGTTTGGCTTTATCAATGAGAGTAAGGAATTCTTTTTGTATGATATCATTCTGGTCAACGCATTCCATGGCCAGTTGCATGTCATCATCCCAGTTTACCTGTTGCATAAATTTTGATTTTTTCAGCAACTCTCCAAATATCACGATGGAAGAGGCAAGGCGGAAACTGGCTGGCAGTTCATTAAAGGGCGTAAGCTTAAACTTACAATCATAGTAGGATGCTCTTGAGAGGGAATCGTTGGGTAATTTATAATGCAAAACCGCTTTTGCAAATCCTTTTTTACCCGGATGTAGATCATCAGGATTAGGACTGGTTGCATGTATTTCAAATATTGCGACAAGTGAGTGACCGGAACCGATTTCACCTCCCTGTATTTGATTTGAAGTATCTGAAAGAGCTTTCAGTTTATTATCAAACCCAATCAATCGATAATCTTTTGTTATATCAGGATTGAAAGTGATGTCCAGATAAGCATCATTGGCAACAGCGTAGATCGTTTGCGTGAATTCATGCATCAACACTTTTTCCCCTTCTTTCTCATCGTCAAGATAGGCGAAATTTCCGTTGCCCCTTTTAGCTAACACTTCCAGTTTAGAATCTTTGTAATTACCCATACCTACGCCAAGGCAGGTGAGGTAAATCCCGGATTGCCTGTACATGGATATCAGGCCCTCCAATTCTTCTTCAGTACTCTGACCCACATTAAAATCTCCGTCGGTAGCAAGAATGATCCGGTTATTGCCTCCCTTGATATACTGGCTCCTCGCCAAACGATAAGCCGCCCGTATGCCTGCTTCACCGGGAGTTGCTCCTCCCGGATTCAGTTCTTCAATGGATTTCATTATTTTTTCTTTCTCACCACCGGAAGTGGGAGGCATCCAAACGCCTACTGTGCTGCCATATACAACGATTGACACGGTATCTTTTTCCCTGAGGTTTTTTACCAGCAGTTTGAATGCAGATTTTAACAGGGGTAACCGGTTGGGGAGATCCATCGATCCGGATACATCAATCAAAAAAACCAGGTTGGCTGGCGGAACATTTTCGATGTTGGCTTTTTTTGCGCAGACATGCAAAAACAACAGCAGATTGTCCTCATTCCAGGGGCACTCTGATACGTAGGAGTTAAAGGAGAAATTACTGTCAGCTACCGGTGGCGTATAGTCGAAATTAAAATAATTCAGCATTTCTTCAATTCGTATCGCATCCGGCGGTACGATGCTGCCCATATTCAGGAATCGGCGAACATTGCTGTAGGAAGCTTTATTGATATTGATGGCAAAACCTGTTTCGGGAAATTTGACTACAGGAACAAATTCATTTTCAACAAGTGAACTGTAGGTTTCATCTCCAACGGTCCATCTTTCCCATTCCTCCTGCTTCAGGTTCCTGGTAAAAGATACGAGGCGGTTAGCCGGAAGGCTGGTCGAAGGAGTGTAAAGCAATTTTAAGGTGATGTACTGATACTTATTTGCATCCAGCCTTGCGCAGAAGGTCTGGAATCCGTTGGCCGTGATGGTTATTGAATCGGAAGGGGCAGACAGGGTAATGCCAAAGCCCCCTTCATTGCCGGAGTAATAAATATACCCGGTGGAATGAATCAATATTCTTACGTTCGACAGGGGATTGTTGTGCTCATCTTTTATTTCACCGCGCAAATAATACTGTGCCCAGGCAGGTAAGCAGAAAAGAATGGTAAAAAATATGGCGACAATGTTTTTCAATCAGAATATTTTGGGTAATAGGGATTATTACTTTCTACTATGTCTTAACACAGGATATGGCTTTTAAAAACTCCCTTTCTAAATCTCAATATTAACGTCCGGATTGCTTCTTATGTTACTCTGCCAGCCTGTAAATCGCATTGATATTTCGCCCAAGGCCATTATAATCCAGCCCATAGCCCACGACAAATTTGTTGGGGATGGAAAAGCCTATATAGTCAACCGTCACCGGATAAACCGTTGCCTCCGGTTTGTGTAAAAGTGCAACAATTTTCATGGATGCGGGCTGCTGATGACGCAGTTGGGGCATAAATTCATTTAAAGTCTTACCTGTGTCGACAATATCTTCCAGGATGATGACGTGGCGGTTGAACAAATCCGTATCAAGCCCGATAGCTGTGATAACCTGTCCTGACGATTTTGTCCCTTTGTATGAGGCCAGTTTGATGAAACATATTTCTGCTTCAATGTTCAGTTCTTTAAAAAGATCTGAAGCAAACATAAAAGAGCCGTTGAGGATTGCAATAAACAATGGTTTCTTTCCTGCATAATCTTTACTAATCTGTTCAGCGATCGACTTCACCTTTTCAGAAATAGAAAATGCGTCCAGATAAGGTTCGAACAATTTATCATGCACGCGGATGATTGACATATCAGTTTTTATAGATGATGAGTTCCTGGCCTTCCTTCAGATCAAGTGAATAAAGTTTGTTCCACTGCTGTAATTTTTCTACCGGTACTGCGTATTTTTTTGAAATACTGTATAAGGTTTCCCTGGTTTGCACAATATGTGTGACAGTATCAGAAGGGCTAACTGCT
>DATJWE010000198.1:0-5539 GCA_035501475.1 Puia sp.
CGGATTTGAATGACGAACAGGATATCGGTTTCTGGGCAGATGCGCTGAATGATCAGTCAAAAGCGGTGAGAGATGATCTGATCACTATTGCACCATGGCTGCTCATGCCTCCGGCGCCTCCAAAACTCGACGAATTTAATCGTGTCGTTGCAGGCATCCCGTCACTCCATGAGTTATCAGTCATTGAAACGGATATTCTTCCAAAGATCAACCGATGGAATGGATCTGAGATAAGCGCAGATGAAAGTCAGTGGCTGGAAACATTCAAACAGCATATTATTGAATCTGCCCGGAGAGCCTGTGAGAGGATATTGATCCTTCAAACGCTTACGAAGCAATGTGATGAATTTTCGAATATTGATTTTGATTTCCTGTTTGACAAATCGCAGCGCCTTTTGTCAGTCGGATATAGTGTGGAAGAACACCGGAGGGATATTAGTTATTATGATCTCCTTGCTTCAGAATCACGCTTAACCACCTTCGTAGGCATTGCGCAGGGGAAATTGGTGCAGGATAGTTGGTTCGCGCTTGGCAGGCAACTCACTAATCCGGGTACTTCTCCTGTATTACTTTCATGGAGTGGCTCCATGTTTGAATATCTTATGCCTCTGCTGGTCATGCCTACTTACGAAAACACTTTACTGGATCAGACTAACCGCATCGCGGTACAAAAACAAATAGAATATGGAAAAAAACGGGGAGTGCCCTGGGGTATTTCCGAATCAGGTTACAATATGGTTGATGCTAACCTGAATTATCAGTATCGCGCCTTTGGCGTTCCCGGTCTTGGTCTGAAACGCGGGCTGGGAGAGGATCTTGTGATTGCTCCTTATGCTACAGCCATGGCACTGATGGTATCACCCGAAGAAGCCTGCAAAAATTTATATCAATTGTCCGAAGACGGATTCGAAGGCAAATTCGGTTTTTTTGAGGCTGTCGATTATACACCGGCACGCTTGCCGAGAGGACAATCAAATGCTGTTGTCCGCTCGTTCATGGTGCATCACCAGGGGATGAGTCTTTTATCTTTTGCATATCTCCTGCTTGATCAGCCGATGCAAAAAAGGTTTGAGAACGAAACTCAGTTCAGGGCCATTCTGCTTTTGCTGCAGGAACGTATTCCACATGCCACCGAATTTTATTCTCCTTCAGTCCATGTAGCCGACAGCAGCGTGGTTGCTGCAGATACTGAAATGCGGATCATCACCACGCCGAATACTCCTGTCCCGGAAGTCCAGTTATTATCCAATGGAAGATACCATGTCATGGTGAGCAATGCAGGCGGCGGCTATAGCCGGTGGAAAGATATTGCGGTTACACGTTGGCGTGAGGATTGTACCTGCGATAACTGGGGGGTTTTTTGTTTTATACGCGATCTGGATAATGATATGGTTTGGTCTGCGGCGTTCCAACCCACCCTACACCATGCCGAGAACTATGAAGTGGTGTTTTCGCAGGGGAAAGCTGAGTTTCGCCGGCGGGACCAAAACATCGAAACTCATACCGAGATTGTAGTGTCTTCCGAAGATGATGTGGAAATGAGAAGGATACATATCATTAACCGGTCGCGCAGGCGAAGATCCATTGAAGTAACAAGTTATGCTGAAGTCGTGTTGACGACTCCTGTTGCAGATGCATTACATCCCGCATTTGGTAATCTTTTTGTGCAGACAGAAATTCTTCCGCAACGCCATGCCATACTTTGCACACGCAGGCCCCGGTCTGTAGAAGAAGTGACTCCCTGGATGTTCCACCTAATGAAGGCGCACAATGCGGATATCAGGGATATTTCTTATGAAACAGACAGAGCGAAATTTATCGGTCGTACAAATTCTATTCATTCTCCCCAGGCGATCGACAATGGTGCTGCTCTTTCGGGAAGCCAGGGCTCAGTGTTGGATCCTATTGTTTCTATCCGTTACCGGATCATCATCGATGCTCATGAATCAGCAACGGTCGACATGGTTCTGGGTATAGCTGAAAGCCGTGATGCATGCAACAGCCTGGTTGAAAAATATCAGGATCGTCCGCTTACTGATCGCGCATTCGAATTGTCGTGGACCCATAGTCAGGTCGTCCTGAGGCAGATCAATGCCACTGAAGCACTTGCTCAATTGTATAGTAAACTCGCAGCCTCCGTCATTTTTGCAAATGCATCACTTCGTGCCGATCCTGCAGTAATTATTAAAAACCGGCGGGGCCAGTCGGGTCTTTGGAGTTATTCCGTTTCCGGCGATTTGCCGATTGTTCTTCTGCAAATTCAGGATCCTGCAAATATCGAATTGGTGAAACAGCTGATACAGGCACATGCCTACTGGAGATTGAAAGGATTGATGGTGGATCTGGTTATCTGGAATGAAGATTATGGGGGATATCGACAGGCTCTGCACAATGAGATCATCAGCCTGATATCTCCGGGCATGATGACCGATGTGCGGGATAAACCCGGCGGGATTTTCATTAGGTCAGTGGAGCAGATCCCAAGCGAAGACAGGATCCTATTTCAGACCGTAGCTCGGGTAACCATTGCTGATAGTCTCGGTTCACTCGAAGAACAGATTAACCGGGCCAACAAAATGAAAAGTATCATTCCCTATTTCACTCCGGCCAAATTCTACGCTTCAATAACAACTCCGTTGAAGATACCCGATGATTTGATTTTCTTTAATGGAATAGGTGGATTTTCGAAAGATGGAAAAGAATATGTCATCGTCAATACGCCGGAGCAGCCGACGCCCGCGCCCTGGGTAAATATTATTGCCAATCCGAATTTCGGTACAGTGGTATCGGAAAGTGGTCAGTCATATACATGGATGGAAAATGCACATGAATACCGGCTGACCCCCTGGAACAATGATCCGATATCTGATTTGGCAGGAGAAGCTTTTTACATCAGGGATGAAGAAAGTGGGAAATACTGGTCGCCCACACCACTTCCGAATCCCAGCAAATCGACCTATATCACGAGGCATGGATTCGGATACAGTGTGTTCGAATGTGCAGAAGACGGTATCCATTCTGAATTGCTGGTTTTTGTCGATATCCAGGCAAGCATCAAATTCATGTGGCTGAAAGTCCATAATCAATCCAAAAGATCACGCCGTCTTTCGATTACCGGATATATGGAATTAGTACTGGGAGATCTGCGTTCGAAATCCCAAATGCATATCATTACTGAAGTTGATGCAAATAGTGGAGCCATCTTTGCGAAGAACACATACAATGCGGAATTTGGTTCCTGTGTCGCTTTTTTTGATGCAGATGATCCGGGAAAAACTATTACTACAGACAGGATGGAATTTATTGGCCGCAATGGTACGCTGAAAAATCCTGAAGCCATGACCAAATCGAGACTTGCAGGCAAACTCGGCGCAGCACTTGATCCTTGTGTTGCAATACAGGTGATGATGGATCTTACAGATGAAGAAGAAAAAGAAATTGTTTTTCGATTCGGAGCAGGCAAAACAGCTGCTGAGGCCGCGGAAACCGCACGTCAGTTCAAAAGCATACTTGCAGCTCAGGATGCCTTAGAAAAAGTCAGGAAATACTGGCGAAGCATGCTCGAAACCATACAGGTTGAAACACCTGATCCTGCTTTGAACATTTTTGCTAATGGCTGGTTGAATTATCAGACAGTGGCTTCCCGTATTTGGGGCAGAAGCGGATTCTATCAATCGGGTGGAGCTTTTGGTTTTCGCGATCAGTTACAGGACACATTATCTCTTCTCCATAGTCAACCCGATATGGTCAGAAAACAATTATTATTATGTGCATCGCGGCAGTTTATGGCTGGAGATGTGCAGCATTGGTGGCATCCACCCGGTGGCCGTGGAGTGCGGACAACCTGTTCCGATGATTTTCTCTGGCTGCCATTTGTAACCTGCAGGTATGTTTTGTACACAGGAGACGCGGATATTTTAGAGGAGCAGGCGCATTTTCTTGAAGGTCGTTCATTGGGTGCAGGTGAAGAATCTTATTATGATCTTCCGATTCGATCTGATCAGGTTGCTACTCTTTATGATCATTGCGTGAAAGCAATTGAACATGGCTTGCGATTCGGAGAACATGGACTTCCCCTAATCGGTTCAGGCGACTGGAATGATGGAATGGATAGAGTAGGTAATCATGGAATGGGTGAGAGTGTGTGGCTCGGTTTTTTTCTTTACCATATCCTGATGAAATTTATCGATGTTGCTAAACTCAGGCATGATACAATCTTCGCTGAAAAATGCAGGCATGAGGCCGAAGAGCTGAGAAAAAATATTGCTCAGCATGCCTGGGATGGTGAATGGTATCGCCGGGCCTATTTTGACAATGGTGAACCGCTTGGTTCGGCAAAAAATCCCGAATGCAAAATTGATTCAATTCCGCAAAGCTGGTCGGTGATTTCGAAAGGAGGAGATAAAGAACACTGCCGTATAGCCGTTGATTCCGCGTATAAATTTCTTGTCAGAAAAAATGATTTATTGATTCAGCTCTTTGATCCTCCCTTTGATAAATCCGATCTGAATCCCGGATATATCAAGGGGTATGTTCCCGGAGTCCGTGAAAACGGAGGCCAATATACTCATGCAGCCATCTGGCTCATCATGGCTTTCGCTGAATTGCAGGACAGACAAAAAACATGGGAGTTGTTTCAGATTCTTAATCCTATTAATCATGCAAACAACCGGGATCGTATTGCAAAATATAAAGTAGAACCTTATGTGATTGCGGCTGATGTATATGGGGTAGAACAGCACATGGGCCGGGGCGGCTGGACCTGGTATACAGGTTCTGCAGGCTGGATGTACCAGCTAATCACAGATTATTTATTGGGTTTGAAAAGAACCGGAAACAAACTTCAGTTCAGACCCTGTATTCCTGAAGAATGGCAGTCGTTTTCTATACGGTACCGATATCAGGAAACAAACTATTATATCAGTTTTATGCGTGAGGACAGTATGAACGGTGAAATTAAAGTGATGATGGATGATGAGCTGCAAAGCGATGCGACTATCTATCTTGTCAATGACAGGGAAGAGCACAAGGTAATTGTCAGGTTTGGGAGCCAGACAATAGTTGATGAAACTTTAAAAGGACTGGCAATGTGAAAGAGTGAATGAAACCGTGATTAAAAAATCATAATTCAGGAAAGATAGCTGTTCAATTCATGCAGACTGATGGGTTTTTCCCACACTCTTACTGAAGGGAATTTAGACAGAAGGGAGCTTGAATATTCGAATGCACTGATCAGGTTTAATTGAGTATGTGTGCATTTTTTCAGAATATATTCTGTTTTTTCCCATCCCAATCCATCTGGTAAATTGTTATCGAGAAAAACAAAATCCGGTTCTATATTTTCCAATGCAGCCATCCCATCATTCAGCGTATGTGAAATATGAACCTCGTAGCTTTTCTTGGTAAAATAGTTTTTCAACAGCAGGCAAAAGTCCGTTTCATCATCAATAATCAGAACCTTTTTTTTCTTCATATTCAGTTGTGTTGGGGTTGTCATCAAGGGGGCAAAAAAATATGAGTAATAAATCATTTCAACCAT
>DATJWE010000199.1:0-8882 GCA_035501475.1 Puia sp.
TTGACCTCCAGGTAAACGGCTTCAAAGGAGTAGATTTTTCTTCCGCGGAACTGACGGAAGATTCCTTTGTATTTGCCTGCAGGGAATTGAGAAAAAAGGGAACGATCGGATTTCTTCCCACGCTGATCAGCTCTTCCGCCGAAGTATATCAGAAAAATCTCAGGATTATTTCTTCTATAAAAAAATATGGAGATTTCAACAATTTAATTCTTGGCATTCACCTTGAAGGGCCATTCATTTCTGCTGAAAACGGATACCGTGGCGTGCATCCATTGGAAAACATACGTGACCCGGATATCGGTTTTTTAAAACAGTTGATAAGCTGGTCAAATAATAATATCAGGCTGATGACCATTGCCGCAGAGAGACCGGATGCTGGGAAATTATGCAGCTATTCGGTGAAGAATAATATCATCATATCCCTTGGCCATCAACAGGCAGATGAAAAACAAATTAATAAATGTATGGAGCGGGGTGCAAAAGCCATGACTCATTTAGGCAATGGTCTGCCCCATTTTATTAACCGCCACGACAATCCAATCTGGACTGGGCTGGGGAATGACCTGATCGCGATGATCATAGCAGACGGATTTCACTTACCCATCTCCGTTATTAAGACAATTATCAAGGCAAAAGGAATAAAAAATATTATTATGGTGAGTGATTTATCACCCTTGGGAGGACTGAAGCCCGGCAATTATAAAATCTGGAATACAGAAGTAACACTTTCGCGGAATGGTTTTTTGTATGATCCCTCCTCCGGCTATCTTGCTGCTTCGTCCTCTACCTTACTTGATGCAGCCAATTATCTGCTTTCCGAGGAAATTGTAGATCTGAAAGATATTTACCGGATGGCTTTTTATAATCCTCTCCGTTTGCTGGGGATTGATCCCGTATTCTACAAAAAAACAAAATCATTTATTTTGAAGAATAATAAGATCAGCCTCAGGTAAAATTTTTAATATTCGGGGTTGAATTTCTCACAGAGGCAGGGAGACATAAAGATTCTGCCTGGGGAGTCATTATAGTAATCTGCTTCATTTGCAGGCTGATAAATTTTGTACATTCGGGTCGAAGCAAATGATATTCGTTCACGATACGGACTGATTCGTTTCCCTTTGAATAACCGGTATGAATCTTTGAAGCCCACAGACAACTTATTTGCATTTATTCTCGTCAGGCGAAAAATATTTTTTGTGCACAGGACTCAGTGATTATTCCAATTCCTGATCACAATGAGTAATATGAACTCTGTTTTTATTTATTTATTTTTTGAAATTGTCGGCTCCCGCTGGTTTAACAATTATGTATTTGCCATTACCGGTGGACTGATGAAATTAATTCATATTCCGGAGTTAACGAGCACAATCATTTCATCTCTTTGCATTTTTGCTTTGGAATGGGGGTTGTGTTATTTTTTATACAAGAAAAAAATATTCTTCAAACTATAAATTTTATTATCACTGTTCGGTGCAGATAAAATTTTAGAAAAAAACGGCAATGAAAAGTAAGCGAAGAGATTTTTTGAAGAAGACAGGCCTTACCGGCCTGGGCATAGCGGGACTTAGCATGGTGAAAGCATTTGGCAGTAATACCAATGAGGATGCAAACTCTTTTTTCAATTCAAATAATTTTTCGGACGTGAGAAACAAAAATTTTGACGGGAAAAACCTCAGCATCATCGGAGTGTATGGTCCATGGGCTGCTTCGCTGACAGAAAAAAATTTTCCTTCTTTTTCTTTCAGAAGACCAGAATGGACAGATATTGAAAAATGGAGAAACGTGGCGGGCAAACGTCTTATTGACCGAATGTCAATTCCGGATATCGGCCCGGTTCCGGAAGTTAAATTGAAAAAGCAATTCATTTATGACGGACTGCATATCGAAGAGCTCAGCTGGCAGCTGCCCTACGGGCATCCTACTGATGCCATTTTGCTAAAACCAGCAAATGCAAAAGGGAAGCTGCCCGCTATACTGGCTTTTCATGACCATGGCGGTAACAAATATTTCGGTACGCGGAAAATCACCAAAACATCCGACCAACTGCATCCCCTGATCGAAGCGCATCAAAAAGAATATTATGAAGGCCTTGCCTGGGCGAATGAGATTGCTAAAAGGGGATATGTTGTTCTGGTTCCCGATGCATTTCCATTTGCCAGCCGGCGCGTTCTTGTTGAAGAGGTTCCCGTTCACTTACGGGGTGGCCTAAGCGATAATGACCCTGAAAACCCTCAACACATTCGGGCATATAACGAATGGGCGGGGCTGCATGAGCATATTATGGCCAAGTCATTATTCAGTGCCGGAACCACCTGGCCTGCCGTTTTTTTTGCTGAAGATAAAAAAGCCCTCGATATATTGTCTGCGCGTGAAGATGTGGATCCGGAGCGGATCGGCTGCGGAGGACTTTCCGGAGGAGGCATGCGCACAGTGTTTATGGGCGGATTGGATCCAAGAATTAAATGCGCAGTTTGCGTTGGATTCATGACAACCTGGAAAGATTTTGTTCTCAACAAATCCTTCATGCATACCTGGATGGTGTACGTGCCTTTGTTGCCAAATGAATTGGATTTTCCGGAAATTCTTGGATTGCGGGCTCCCCTTCCAGCCCTGGTTTTAAATGATTCGGATGATGACCTCTATACATTACAGGAAATGAAAAGAGCTGACGAAATGCTTGCGCAGATATATCGAAAAGCAGGTGCTGGTGACCGTTATAAATGCTCTTTTCATCCCGGGCCTCATAAGTTTGACAAAAAGATGCAGGACGAAGGCTTTAACTGGTTCGATAAATGGCTGAAGAGTTAACATTTTCGATTTTTCAGGGCATTAAAACAATAAGCAATGAAAAATGATCGCAGGAATTTTTTAAAGATTTCAGGCCTGACAGGACTCGGCTTGTTCAGTTCGCGAATTGTTGAAGGATATGAAGGAGACGGTTCAGACAAAATCCGACAACAGCATTTTAATATGTGTGGCTTTGCTGCGCCAAAACTGGATACAGTCCGCATTGGCTTTATTGGACTAGGTAACCGCGGACCCGATGCCGTGGAAAGAATGAGACATATTGAAGGAGTAGAAATAAAAGCGTTATGTGATATCCGCCCTGAAAAAGTGAATGCAGTAAAAAAATCATTGGATGGCTCCGTCCACCATCCTGAAATTTATACAGGCAGTGAAGATGAATGGAAGAAATTATGTGAGCGGCCCGATCTTGATCTGGTCTATATTGCCACACCGTGGAGCCTGCACACACCGATGGCTGTCTATGCCATGATGCATGATAAACATGCATGCACGGAGGTTCCTGCAGCAAAAACATTGGATGAATGCTGGCAGCTGGTAGAGACATCTGAACATACGCGTAAGCACTGCATGATCCTTGAAAATTGTTGTTATGATTTCTTCGAATTGCTCACGCTGAATTTAGCCAGGCAGGGATTATTGGGTGAGATTGTGCACGGTGAAGGCGCTTATATTCACGATCTGCTCGAAGGGAATTTCTCCAAAACAAAATATTATGATATGTGGAGATTGAAAGAAAATTTCAGGAATGGCAATTTATATCCTACTCATGGTCTTGGCCCGGTTGCACAGGTCATGAATATTAACCGGGGAGACAAAATGGATTACCTGGTATCCAGTTCAAGTAATGATTTCATGATGGGAGTGAAAGCAAAGGAACTCGCAGCTAAAGATGATTTTTATAAACCCTATGCGGATAAAACTTTCAGGGGAAATATGAATACAACAGCAATCAGAACGAATAAAGGGCTAACCATCATGCTCCAACACGATGTGAGTTCTCCCAATGTATATTCACGCATTTATAAAATTACAGGCACAAAAGCGAATGCTTTAAAATACCCGCTTCCCCCAAAAATTTCTTTCGGGAATGATAGCTGGTTGAGTGGAGATGCTTTTCAAAACCTCGAAAATAAATACAACCCGGAAATTGTCACGAAAATAGGAGAGATTGCAAAAAAACTTGGCGGCCATGGCGGGATGGATTTTCTGATGGACTGGCGCACGATAGATTGTTTGCGAAATGGTTTACCGCTTGATATCGATGTGTATGATGCTGCACTCTGGAGTTCGATAGCTCCGTTAAGTGAATGGTCGGTCGTAAATCATTCCAAGCCCATTGAAGTTCCGGATTTTACTTCGGGCGCATGGAAAACCAATCACCCTGTCGACAACACACTTGAAAAGGGAGGAACTACAAAAGTTCTTGTCTGATAAAAAAATAATATTACGGGTTTTAAGAAATGAAAATTCAGATAGTACAGGATGCATACCAGTTGGGAAAAGCCGCAGGATCTGCTGCCGCACAACATATCCGGGATGCAATTGCCCTTAACGGTTCATCCAATATTATTCTTGCAACAGGAACAAGCCAGTTTGAAACATTGAAGCAACTGATATCAGAACCGGGAATTGATTGGAATAAAGTGGTCATGTTTCATCTCGATGAGTATATCGATTTACCCATCACCTCACCTGCAAGTTTCAGAAAATATTTGCAAGACAGGTTTTTATCCAGGTTGCCGGCCTTGGGTGCAGTTTATTTGATAGATGGAGAAGCAGAGCCTGAACATGAATGCGCCCGGCTTGGAAAATTAATTGCAAAACATCCGATTGACCTGGCCCTTGTTGGCATTGGCGAAAACGGGCACCTTGCATTTAATGATCCCCCGGCGGATTTCGATACTGAGCAACCTTATATCATCGTCGAACTGGATGAGCTTTGCAGAAAACAGCAATTGGGAGAAGGCTGGTTTAAGTCTCTCGACGAAGTTCCAAAACGTGCAATCAGCATGTCGATCCGGCAGATTCTTAAGTCGAAACATATTATTTGTTCTGTTCCTGATTCCCGAAAAGCCATTACGATAAAAAATTGTTTCGAAAATCCCGTCAGCAATATATATCCTGCAAGCATTTTGCAAATACATTCGAATTGCACCTGTTATCTTGATGAACTGTCTTCCGCATTGCTTTCGCGCGATATTTTGGCCTAACCCATACTAACTATGAACAGGCACTCATCAAACAAAATAGAACTGAGCTCAATTACCCGACGCGATTCTGTCATTTCAATTTGCATTATTGCCCTGCTTTTTTTTGTGATTGGCTTTGTGTCCTGGGTCAATTCTATTTTAATTCCCTATTTCAGGATTGCCTGTGAACTAACCAATTTTCAATCTTATCTCGTCACATTCGCATTCTATATTTCTTATTTTGTCATGTCGGTGCCTTCATCTTTCCTGCTTAAGAAATTTGGATTTAAAAAAGGAATGATGGTTGGTTTCTTCGCCATGGCATTGGGCGCATTCATCTTTGTACCCGCTGCCCTTGGCAGGATCTATGGAATATTTCTTCTTGGTCTTTTTACCATTGGCACCGGGCTTTCGGTGTTACAAACGGCCGCCAATCCTTATATCACAATTTTGGGCCCGAGAGAAAGAGCAGCCCAGCGAATCAGTATCATGGGTATTTGTAATAAAGGCGCAGGCATTCTTGCCCCAATCCTGTTTGCAGCTGTTATATTAAAAGCAAGTGATACTGATTTGTTCAGGCAATTGGGTACGATGAGCGAGGCCGGAAAAAATATTGTTTTGGATAAACTGATCAGAAGAGTCATTCTTCCTTATTCCTTCACTGGTGTGGTTTTGATTGTGCTGGGATTAGTAGTGAGATATTCAATTCTTCCTGAAATCGACACTGAAGCAGAGAGCTCCGAAGTTGCGGCTTCGAATCTGGGTAAAAAAAATATATTCCAGTTTCCGCATCTGATATTGGGTGCACTGGCGATTTTTCTTCACACAGGAACCCAGGTAGTTGCTATTGATACCGTCATCGGTTATGCGAATTCTATGCAGATCGATTTAATGCACGCCAAACTTTTTCCTTCCTACACGCTTTTTGCTACAATATGTGGTTATGTGCTTGGAATAATCTGCATTCCGAAATTCATCAGCCAATTGAACGCACTTCGTGTCTGTACTTTGCTTGGCGTTTTGTTTACTGTATTTATTATTTATGCTAAAGGGCAGGTAACCATACTCAATCACACTGCTGATATTTCCATATGGTTTGTCGTTTTATTAGGATTGGCAAATTCATTGGTGTGGGCAGGTATCTGGCCCCTGGCACTCAATGGACTTGGAAAATTTACAAAACTAGGCGCTTCCATTATGATTATGGGGCTCTGTGGCAATGCCATTCTCCCACTTTTTTATGGATATTTCGCAGATTTATTTAATACTCGTTATGCGTACATAGTGCTCTTTCCCTGCTATATATACCTGGTTTTCTATGCTTTTTATGGATATCAGCTGCGAAACTGGCAATTTAGCCCGCCTAAACACATATTATAACTAACAATCATTTGATATTTTTAATAGGATTAATAGCAATTCTTTTTGGTGAGAAGTGCGGGCAAATCAGTGTATTCAGTCATTTTAAAAATCGTTCCAAAATCTGGAAAAATTTTCCATTACTTGGAATTATTTTTTGAATAGTGAAAGAAATCAAGAAATCTTTTTTACGAAGCACAATTGCAAGAAACTGATTACCAGGAAGGAATGTTTCGACTATTTATAATCTTTCTGTTTTTATTTTTTGGTATGCCAGTTGAAACTATAGTATAGCTCTTTTAATAATGGCCGGAATCAAAAAACCTTCTTTCCTGTCTGTTCATCGAATAAGTTATGAAAAGAAGAAAAGAATGGCAATCTTTGTAACGGCCACAGTTAAACGATATGATTTCTCTTAAGTACAATAAGACCAGCGCATTGTTCGTTTAATCGTCTAAGAGAAAACATCTAAGTTATAATAAGAAAACACAGCTGCGAAAGGCGGAAATAAATAGCAGAACGAAAAATTAAGAATAGCCCAAACAAATCCTGATCGCATCTGAAAATAATAATCCGAATGATATTTAATACGCGTGTATTAAATATTCTGTAATGACCCTTTTTTGAAAACTCATAAATCCTTCGTCATGAAAACGTTGTCTAAACTTGTATCCACCAGTAGCGTTTCACTATTGGTTATTACTTCACCCGTACTGATTTCCGGAAGCCATAAGAAAATAAATCTTGTTGCTGCAAATAATATCGCGGCTTCCTATCACACTACTATTAGTACAAACAACATTCCAAAAACTAACCTGAATACGGTAAATTTTTCTGCAACTACAGAAAAAAAGGTTGACTATGCGGCTGAAGCTGCTGCAAAGAAAGCCTTTGAAGTTAAAATGGTCATTCAGGAAGCAGTGAGTCTTTATGATTCCATGAAACTGGAAAAATCTGGTTTAAATGAAAAGGCCTTTGAATATGCCTGGAGAGGATATCATAACCTTTTGAAGCAGGGCATTATCAAAACCAACATGTTGTCAATTTGTGATTTTACCCAGTCTTCACGTCGTAAACGCTTTTATGTAATCGATGTTAAGCGCAGAAAATTACTTTATAATACTTATGTGGCGCATGGAATGAATTCTGGTGTTGAATATGCTACTTCTTTTTCTAACAGACCTGAATCTTTTAAAACCAGTCTTGGATTTTACCTTACCACTAAAACTTATTTCGGCAGGAACGGGGTTTCTTTAAAAGTAAAAGGATTGGAAAAAGGATATAACGACCTGGCTGTAAGACGTAATATCGTATTACATGGTTCAGATTATATCGGAGCCGAGTACCTGAAGAATAATGGTGAAATGGGAAGAAGTCTTGGATGTACTTCTCTTCCTACCGCTGTCGCACCGAAGATTATCAAATCGATTAAAAATGGTAGCTGCTTCTTTATCTACCATCCGACCAAAAAGTATCTGAATGAATCAAGCGTGATCAATGGTTAAAACAGGATTACATTGAAGATATTACAATAAGGGGGTCAGTATTTGCTGCCCCTTTATTGATTATCAGAAGAGCGATATAAGTGATTATATATACCCTAATCCAAATCCTTACATTATGAACTACAAAGTCCTGCTCTTTTTTCTCGCTGGCTGTTTCCTGGTTTATAAAGTAGAGGCACAGTCAACGGATCAGACGCTGAAACTTTATGCCAACCAATACGAACAGGAAAGAGTGCATATTCATTTTGATAAGGATGCCTATCTCCCCGGTGAAACCATTTGGATGAAAGCTTACCTCATGATGGGATCCAAACCATCAACTCTCAGCAAAAATATTTATTTCGATTGGACCGATGTCAACGGCAATTTGATTTTTCATGGCGTAGCTCCGGTTATTGAAAGCATGGCCACCGGTTCTTTCATTATTCCTTCAGATCTTCCCGGCGGTGTAATTCACGTGAAAGCCTATACGCAGTGGATGCTCAATTTCGACAACAGCTTTTTATATAATAAAAATATTGCGGTTTTATCGACATGGAATGCCGGCCAACACCAACCTAAGCCGGTGGCAAATATTCAATTTTTTGCGGAAGGAGGTGATTTGATTTATGGAATTCCTTCTGTGGTTGCGTTTGAAACCACCGACCAGCACGGCCACCCGGTAAGTTCGAGAGGAGTAATTAAAAAAAGTAATGGACAGGTGGTCGATTCTTTTACTACTGTACATGAAGGCATGGGCTCATTTTCATTCAGCCCGGCTGTCAATGAAAAATATACTGCATTTTGGAAAGATGAATATGGCGAATCACATACAACAGAATTGCCCCGGGCGAAATCATCAGGAGCCGTTATCCGCGTCAGGCCTCCACAGAACAATATGATTCGTTTCCAGGTTGAAAGGCCAATTGATGGTTCGGACAATTTTAAATCCATTACCCTGATCGCCACTTCGCATCAGCAGGTTTTATATAAAACGGTGGTTGATCTCTCAGCCAAGACAATTGCTGAAGAAACCATCTCC
>DATJWE010000200.1:0-6304 GCA_035501475.1 Puia sp.
CAGGGATTATCTTGTTTCGATAAAAGATATTACGGATTGGGAAGCTGAACATGGTAAGATCCCTGAACACAGTATCGTGTTGCTACGTACAGGGTATGGAAAATTTTATCCTGATGCAAAAAATTATTTCGGAACCGATGAGAAAGGAGCCCAGGCTATTCCCAAACTGCATTTCCCTGGGCTTGATCCTGCTGCAGCAGAATGGCTGGTCAAAGAACGAAAAATAAAAGCAGTAGGACTGGACACGCCAAGTATCGACTATGGACAGTCGAAAGATTTTAAGTCTCACCAGATATTGTGTGAAGCAAATACGCCGGCTTTTGAAAATCTCGCAAAACTCGACAGTCTTCCCGCGAAAGGAATTTATATTATCGCTCTTCCTATGAAAATTAAAAACGGCAGCGGTGGTCCGCTGCGAATCATTGCCTGGGTTAAACAGGAATAAACCAACCATCTCAACTTTTCGGTGAAAAATAATTCAACTCTTCATCCAGCCGGAGGAAAGGATATTTCGCCTTCAATTCCTTTGTTTTTTCAGATTGACTCTGAAGAAACCTTTTGTGCGCATCGGTATCAGGCTGAAAGGCCCGATGTTTTCTTGCGATCATAATCTTTTTTATGTCCTGGATAATAGACAGGGATTCTTCATCGATATAATGCTCCTCAAATTTTTCAAGCACAAATTCCGTAGCCTGGTAATTGGGGTGAACCATATCAATGTCAAAAAAACGATAGTCGCGCAATACGTCAATGACCAATTCATATGCGGGGAAATAATAAATCTTGTCAAACTTACCTGCCAGGTGGTGTACGACTTCAATCAGTCTGGCCTTGCTGCGGTTATTTTCAGTTACCCCGTCCCGGATATGACGGACAGGGCTAACCGTAAAAATAACCCGGATAGCCGGATTAAACCGGAATAACTGGTGAAGGCAGTTGTCTAGCGCTGCATTGATCTCATCAATGGTCATCAGGTGCTTATTAAACCACTGTGCAGGCGCACGGTGACAATTGGCAACTTCATTTCCTATCATCCCCCTTACAAAAGAAGGCGCTTCGTCATTCAGCCGATAGGAAAAAGAGCTGCCCAGTGTAATGATTAACCATTTTGCCTTTTTTAAAAATAAATATGCCTGATCTTGTGCCAAATTGATTTTGCGCAAACATTCGCCTTTATCCATATTTGAAAAAATACTGTGGTGTCGCCAGCTGCACCAGAGTTCGTTCAGAAAAAAAAGATCATCCGGGGTATATTTTTGATGCCGGATATAGGAGACGAGGTTGCACGAAACGCTGAAGGGATCAAACAAAATACCATTGGGGTTCTGCAATACATCAAACTTCAGTTCCGCTAAACTGCCGCCAATATGCTCTGTAAAACAGGACCCAATCAGCATCAACGGATCCCTGTAATTTATTTTTTTTGCGGGCGAAGGAATATTAATATCTAACATGAAGTCCATAACTAAAAAATTAGCGATTGTCTTATTTTTTTACCAGAACTTGTCCTGCAATATGCGGGATAGAGTCATAGGCACATAGTACCACATAGCTATGTCTACCTGTAATCCGATATGCCTATAGGATCAATATTTTTATTCATTTTCGATTTCAATCTTTCAAGCAAAAATTTCTACGGCAATCCGGATACTTTCTTTCAGCGCTTCATCATTTAATGGATGGAGTAAACCCAGTTCCCGGAAATAATCAACCATGAGTTCGGTATCCATATTACCCACCAGTTCATCATTCGCCATCGGGCAACCTCCGATTCCCTTCAATGCACCGTCGAACCTGAGACAACCGGCTTTTAGCGCAGCATCTATTTTGGCCTTCCGGTTAACCGGCCTGGAATGCAGGTGGACGCCGATTTCATGATCAGGTAATTTTTTGATCAGATATTCTGTCATAGTAAATACCTGTTCCGGCGTGGCCAGACCGACTGTATCTGCCAACGAAATAATTTTTATTCCCATTTTAGCCAATTGGTTCACCCAGCCAAAAACGAGATTCTCCGTATAGGGATCGCCGTAAGGGTTTCCGAAAGCCATCGAAATATAAATAACCAGTTCTTTCCGCTTTTTATCACAAATGGAATGTATCGCTTCAACACGTTCCAGGGATTCTTCAATACTACTGTTGGTATTGCGTTGCTGAAATGTTTCGGAAACCGAAAAAGGGAAACCGATATAACTGATCAGGTCAAACGAAGCTGCGTCTGCTGCCCCGCGTGGATTGGCTACAATGGCCAATAATTTTGTACGGGTGTCTGGTATCCTGATCCGGCTGATTACTTCACGGGTATCGGCCATCTGGGGAATGGCTTTTGCAGATACGAAACTGCCAAAATCGAGGGTGTCAAATCCTACCTTCAATAAAGCATTAAGGTATTCGATCTTTTTATTTGTTGGAATAAAGTTTTTCCATCCCTGCATCGCATCCCTCGGGCACTCCACCAAATGTATCCGTTGTGAAGAATTAATTTTATTCTGATCACCCATGCCGCGAAACTAACGCAATTATGCGGTTTAATCCACATTATACTGCAGGGCTGATTTCCTGTGGTCGTCTATTTTTTCTCTCATCGTATTAAAGAACCGGCTTCTTTCTTTTTCACCCACGTCGCTGATCAGGGTTGATTTCCTGATAATATTCTGAAAATGCTGATAGGTATATTCTGCAAAAGCAGTGTCTTTTGTGTGCAAATAGTTCAATACTGTATGAGGGATATACACCACTTTCAGGTCGTTGAGAACAGCCACAATGGTATTATCACCCAAAATAAATTCATTGACATATAATTTATAGGTTGCATTGGTCTGCAGTGGTTTTCCTCCGGGCTGGAATTTATATCCTGCTTCAGCCTGCCTCTCAATATGGTCAACAGTTTTCAAAAGGCATTCATACAAATTCAAAATATCCTGAGCTGAAGCGAATACTTTTGTTTCCTTATAATATTCAATCTGATAGATTATGCTTTGAATGTTTTCCATATTCCATATTTCCTGGGATGGAATTTTGTTATATTCTGTCATGATCTTCTTCACGGTTTGATGTAATGACTCCGTGAAATCATCTGAGTCAAATAAAGCCTTTCCAAACAAAGGGTATTGCAACACGGTCTTCATCCAGAAAAACAACCTGAAAGAAGTGAGATCATGAAAATTGAAGTCGTGGAAGATGATATCCTTATTCAGGCTGATTAACTCTCTCCGTTCAAATGAATTTATATTTATTAAGTGGTCTAATATGTTTTGTAAATAAATATCAAATCCATAATTCTTATTATTCGTCAAGCCGCCACTGAAAATAATGGATTCACTGTTCAGGTAGAACAACTGGTCCAGGGAAATTTTGAAGTGTGAACAAAGCGTTCTGATCTCATCGAAAGAAATTAATTTTTCCCCCCTGATCCTCCGGTAAGCGCTGTCAGTACTGATATTCAGGAGTTCCGCAATTTCATCCACTAATGAAATGTGCGGGGGCAGGGTATTTCTTATATGCTGGAAAAAAACCTGCTGTGCACCAGTTTGTTCCATGATCAGTCAGTTTTAGTAAATAATGCAAATTGGGAAGGACAGGTTTGGGAAAAATTGAGGTCTTTTATAAATGTAATATGATTTTTTGCAATAAGCAACATCCTGCTTTTATAAAAACATCCTAAAACTTGCAAACTTTCCTTTTTTTCTGAGAGCACCACGGAAAACCAATTAGGAATAGGCCCGGGGCAAAAATAATTTAGCAACAGTTATTCTAAACCTCCAAAAAACTGTTGTATGATTCCTCTACTTATTATCTGCCTGATAAAAAATTTCCGCCGGCTGAGAGCTGCAGCGGAACTATACCATAAAAGAGTACAAAAAAACCGTGCACTTATTAATAAAAGCCTGCCATTCATCCTGGCGATAGTTTGTTTATCCGCCGGATTACGGGCACAGGAACAAACTTTTCATTATGATGTGTTACATGATGGAGAGGTTAAAGGCGCTGTGACACTCTATCAAAAAACAGATGGGCAGAATGTTCATATTAAAATTGAATCGGAAGTCAGAATCCGTTTCTTCATCCGGATTATCGTTAAATCGGTTGAAGAAGCAGTTTTCCGGAACGGAATCCTGGTGTATTCATCTCTTTGTCGTCATGTAAATGGGGATGAAAAAATCAATGTCCAGTTACAGTCGACAGGTTTGTCTTATACTTTAAACGGGAAGACTAATGTTTCTAACCCCCCTGCCTACCCGATCAGCAATTCTATTTTGTCGCTTTACTACCAGGAGCCTGTCAATGTCAGCAGGGTGTATTCGGATAATTTTCAGCAATATGTTGAGGTCAAAAAAGTTAGCTATAACAAGTACCAGGTGATTTTCCCCAATGGTCATTCTAACTACTATAGTTATGCGAATGGTATTTGCAGTTATGTGGAAGTAAACCAGCCTTTGTACAACGTTCAATTCAGACTAAACCAATCAAAATAAGCGCTATGATCCTGATTTCAAACCTATGGCCCGTCCTGTCGTTTAGTTACCTGCTCTTTTTGTTGACCAGTTTCATTGCGTGGAAGAAGGGAGTCATCGCATTAAGCAACAATTCCGGATTGATCAATTCTCTAACCGGGATTAATATGAAAAATATTTCCGGGATTATCCTGCTCGGTTTACCGCTGATTATTTATCCCTCCGAATGGCTGCATTTACTTGCCCGGCCGGCTTCGGGCATACCGGTACAGGGAATGACCGGTTCTCTTCTCATACCGGTTACCTGCCTCATTTCCATAACCACCGCTTTTAGAAAAAACAGGGCCGGTCAATTACCGGAGAAAGACCGGTCCCATCCCGGTCTCCCGGCAGCAGCCGGCTATTTGTTCATTCGCACTTCATTCCTCATCGTGTATGAATGTTTTTTCAGAGGACTCTTGTTGTTTACGTGTGTAGATGGCTGTGGCATTGGCTTCGCCATTGTGATCAACCTCATTTTATATACTCTTCTGCATGCTTTTGGTAACCGCATGGAAATGCTGGCCTGTTTTCCATTTGGGATTATTCTCTGCAGCATTACTCTCTGGTGGCAATCTATACTGCCAGCGATCATACTGCACCTGATCCTGGCACTTGTGCATGAAATTTATTTACTGCATCATCGAATTCTATCACCCAAAATCATTAAGCCATGAAAATATTCATTACCGGAGCTACGGGTTTTATTGGACATTCACTGACTATGAAACTTGCAGAGAGAGGAGATGAAGTGCATGCCCTTGTCCGCAACCCGGAATCGGGCAATGTCCCTCATCACCCCAACATTCGTTTACATCGAGGGGACATTATGGATGCCCCTTCCATCACGCATGCGATGAAAGGTTGCGAACAGGTTTTTCATACTGCGGCATCCATCAAATTCTGGTCTAAATATCCTGACGATCTTTTTAAGCCCAACGTAGAAGGAACGGTAAATGTTTTGGATGCTGCAGCAAGATCAGGTGTTTCGAGATTTGTTTTTACAAGCACCTGCGGAGTGATTGGACCGGGCCTTGGAGAACCCATGACTGAAAATGATCCGAGAATCATTGGATATGAACTGGATTATGAACTGTCAAAGAAGATGGGGGAAGACATTGCTTTTCAATATGCCCAAAAAGGAATGGATATTATCGTGGTGTCACCTTCAAAAGTGTACGGACCCGGGATAGTTTCACATGCACTTACTGCGAACGCCGTCATTAATAAATTTCTCAAAAAAGGAATTGCCATCACCCCCTATCCCAACAGATACAAAAGTTGTTTCGCATTTATTGAAGACGTGGTGAATGGGCATATGCTCGCCATGGAAAAAGGCAAAACAGGAGAAAAATATATTCTGGGCGGGATCAATATTTCGAATAAAGAATTCTTTACACGTATTCAAAAAGTTTCTTCCTGCAAAGGATTAATTATCGAAACGAGAAAAAATTTTATAAAAGGCTGGGCGATCTGTCAATTACTGGGCCAAAAAATTTCCGGTCGGCCTCCATTGTTCTCATGTAAGTCTGTAGATCATCTTTTCAAGAATTATTGCTTCTCGAGTGAAAAGGCAATCCGGGAATTGGGATACAGGATTACTCCTTTGGACGAAGCGCTTCATCAAACCATTGAATACTTAAAACATCAATGATATGCCAGACAAAATTTATAGCCTGATCACGGGTTCCAGCGAAGGGCTCGGTAAAGCTTTAGCAGTGGAATGCGCCAAACGAAATATGAACCTGATTCTAGTTGCCCTGCCGAACAGTGGTTTGCAGGAACTCGCGTGTTTTCTTCGCCGGAATTTT
>DATJWE010000201.1:0-31290 GCA_035501475.1 Puia sp.
ATTACAGTTCAGTTACTGCAAACAACCAACCTTCGTCCGTCAACGGTAAACTGTAAACTGTCAACTTCACTTCGATTGACTAATTTGCAGTATGTTCTATTTCGTAAAAACTCCCTGGCTGTTAAAGAAGTTTTATTCAAAGTGTATATGGCAAATTCCTACTGATCAGAAAATAATTTATCTCAGTTTTGATGATGGCCCGCATCCCGTGGCGACTCCTTTTATACTGGATGAACTAAAAAAATACAATGCCAGGGCTACTTTTTTTTGCATCGGAAAAAATGTAATTGACCATCCTGATTTGTATAGGAGAATTTTAGAAGAAGGTCATCGCGTCGGTAACCATACCTATCATCATGTAAATGGCTGGAAACTTTCAGATGAAAATTATTTCAGGGATATCGTACAGGCCGCTGCATATATTGACTCCAATCTTTTCAGGCCGCCTTATGGAAGAATAAGTCCTTTTCAGGTTGCTCATCTTCAATCTTCATTTCATTACAAAGTTGTGATGTGGGATATATTGAGTGCAGATTTCGACAAAAAAGTTTCAGGAGAAAAATGCGCAACGAATGTGATTTTAAATGCGCGTGAGGGCTCAATTGTCATTTTTCATGACAGTGAAAAAGCATTTGAGAGAATGAAAATCGCATTACCTGCGGTACTGGAACATTTTTCAAGCGGGGGTTATCTTTTTAAAGCCATTCAATAATTTTGGAAGAAAAATTTTTGTAAAATCTTTATTCAGGTTGGCTATGAATGAATTGGGCCGGGGTAGACACCCTGGCCCGTTTTTAATCCGTACCCTATGAAAACTGATTTAAAGGTAGAACTTTTTTTGATTTGTGCAAAGTAATTTCAGCCAGACCCTGCTGCCAGTGCCGTCACTGCCGGTATTATGAGTTTATATTTATGAGTCGAAAATGAATTTTGAAAATTTTCATAAGGGATCAGTGACAGAAATTTTCATTTTATCCAAAGGACTGACGATAAGAATTATGAACTTTGAAAAAAGCTACCCGCTATGTTTTTTATTGACACCCATTGTCATTTGTATCTGGAGGAGTTTGCCACTGATATTGGTGATGTTATACAAAGGGCGGAAAACGAAGGAGTTAAGAAGTTTTACCTGCCAGCTATCGACAGCAGTACCCGGGAAGCCATGCTTGGTCTTGAAAACCAATTTCCCGGGAAATGCATAGCCATGATGGGTCTTCATCCCTGTTCAGTAAAAAGTAATTATCGCGAAGAGTTAATGCTGGTGGAAAACTCCCTGGCCGGTCGGCCATTTGCCGCGATTGGAGAAATCGGACTCGATTTCTATTGGGACAGGACTTTCGAAAAGCAGCAATATGAAGTATTGAATAGGCAAATTGACTGGGCTCTACAATATGATATTCCCATTGTCATTCATTCCCGCGAATCGATGCAGCAGACCATCGACGTAGTGCAATCCAGGCAAAAAGGAAAGCTGAGAGGCATATTCCATTGCTTTAATGACAGTGATGCCTCAGCGAAGTCCATTATAGATCTTGGATTTTACCTCGGTATCGGAGGAGTAATCACTTATAAAAATTCCCGCCTACCCGACATCGTTAGATCAATCGATATGGAGTATATGGTTCTTGAAACAGATTCACCCTATCTCACTCCGGTTCCTTTTCGCGGCAAAAGAAATGAAAGCAGCTACCTGCGATTAATAGCAGCGAAATTGGCTGAAGTGAAGGGATTAGCAGTAGAAGAAATTGCCAGGATTACTACGGCAAATGCAGAAAAAATATTCGGGAGCTAAAAATCGAAATTGTATTTTTGCGATCCTTTCTGATGGAGGAGTGCAGGAGTGGTTGAACTGGCACGCCTGGAAAGTGTGTATACTCGAAAGGGTATCAAGGGTTCGAATCCCTTCTCCTCCGCAAAATTGGTTAACTGAACCGTATAAGCGCTGAGATACCCTTCCTCCCTATAACCTAATCAGGAACAAATAGTTGATAAGTTTTTTTGCACCCGGCCAACTATCGGTGCGCACAGTTGGATATCCTGATCACGCTAGGCCATTCTCATTTAAAACATTAGTTGTTAGGTTTCAGTAAAGCTTATATTTACGAGAATTTAAGTCAAAAACTTGTAAAAGGATGAAATTCATGAGTCAATAATTTTTTTTTCAAAATAAATGGTTACATTTACATCCCCTCTAAACAAACTTGTCGATGAGACGGACGGCTGCAATTACCAAAATTATCGTTGCGATATGCGCAAGCATACTCTTTTTTTATTTTCTCTTTACCTTATTATCCAAGATTGATTTTTAAAAAATCAGTTCCCGTCTGAAAAAATGACCTTCCATTTACTTCCCGGGGGATTCTATATTTTTACTGAAAAAAAGACAATGCGTAAATCAATCAGCTTCTTGGGCATTTTGTTGATGTCAATATTAATGGCTAAGGCACAGGACCAACTTCCGGCAAGATGGGATGAATTGGTTGCGAGTGACTGGCCAAAAGCTTTGGAAAAATCATCTCATACCTGCATTCTTCCTATAGGCATTCTGGAAAAACACGGTCCACATGCACCCATCGGATCAGATCTTATTCACGTGCGGGAATGGGCAGCCCGGGTGACAAAGAAAGAATATGCCGTAGTGTTCCCGGATTATTTTTATGGGCAGATCAATGAAGCAAGACATCAACCTGGAACCTTTGCATTACCAGAGCGTGTTGTTTGGGATCTGCTTGAAGCCACTTGTGATGAAATTGCCAGAAATGGATTCAACAAAATTCTTATCATCAATGGGCATGGAGGTAACCCGCAGTTAATTCGGTATTTCATCCAGACAAGACTCGAAAAAAGACGTGATTACGCAGTTTACTTTTTTGATCCCACAACCACTGATTCTGCGTTCAACGAAAAACTTGCAAAACTTCGTAAATCTGATCCTTCAGGCGATCAGCATGCAGGTGAACGCGAAACCTCAACACTTCTCTATCTGCGCCCTGACCTGGTAAAAATGGACAGCGCCAAAAATGAATCGGGCGCCAACCAGCAAAGGCTTTCGATACCCAATGTATATACTGCTATCTGGTGGTATGCTGATTTTCCCAATCATTATGCAGGGGAGGGTGTGAAGGCGACTCGTGAACTCGGACAGCTAATTACTGAACATACAATTGATTTGCTGGCTAAAGCACTCAAGGCTGTAAAAGAAGATACTAAGACGTTACAGCTTCAGAAAGAATTTTTCGACCGTGTAAAAACGCAATAAAAAACGTGGATTATTCTGTGGAAATACTTTTCTGATCTGTTTTTCCTGATTAGTTTTATACATCCTAATGTTTCTGATATTTTCTCGGCGCCATTCCGTAGAAAATTATTCCCCCAATCTTTTGATAATGGCATGGTCGGATTTTCGGATCGGCATTTATAACTATTTGCCAAAAATGATTTTGTTTCCTCATATAAACTGATGAACCCGGAGCTTCTCGATAGCGAAATATGGATCAGCAGATTTAAGAGCGGAGATCAGGCTGCTTTCAGAGAAGCTTTTGAATTATATGGAAGCAATTTGTTTTTCTATGTGAAGAGTATCGTCAGGGATAAAAAAGAGGCTTCGGATATTGTGTCGGCATCTTTTATTAATTTATGGCAGGAGAGAAAAAACTTCTCCCAATTAAAAAAAATTAACGATTATCTCTATCAAATTACAAGAGAAGCCTGTGTAAATTATTTGAAAAAAACGGATCAAAAACCCCTCTTTCGGAAAGAACTATCTGTTGCAGAAGATGAAACACATGACGATGTGGTCAACAGGATGATTTATGGCGATATTTTGAAAATAGTTTTTGACCGGATAGAATATTTACCCGAACCAGAGAAAATGGTTTTTAAATTGACTTATGTAGAAGCATTGAATCCTGCAGAAATTGCTATGCGGCTGGGAATATCCAGGTGGGATACCAGTCACAGCAAAAACAGGGCACTGGAATTTCTCCGGCGTTCACTTGCGGAAAAAAATGTTCTCATCAGCCTGGTCCTGCTTGAAATAATTTGTTATGCCAAAATGAATCATATTATATAGAGTGTGCGTGAATTGAACAAACCTCAGGTCTTAACTTAACCAGATTACAGATCATCATGCCTAAATCAATCAATCTTGTAGCGCAATTGATACTAAAATATCTGCGGAACGAAATGTCAGGAGAGGAAAAAGCCAGACTGGATCAATGGGTCTTTTCAGACAAAGAAAACCACATTTTCATGCAAAATATATCCTCCGAAAAAATATGCAGGATTGACCAGGATTATGATCAGGAAACTATTTTTGAAAAAATCCAGGGTGGTATCCGGGTAACTGTATGATTTAAGCAATGAGACCCTTGACATTTAGATACTATTGGGGAACTACGAGCCTGAATCCATTGCCGTGAATGTTTACGATTTCAATATTACCATCCTCTTTTAAATACTTTCTCAATTTGGCAATGTATACATCCATGCTGCGGCCGTTGAAATAAGTATCACTTCCCCAGATTTTTTTGAGGGCGGTTTCTCGGGGAAGCAAATCATTCATATGCTCGCAGAGCATTTTAAGCAATTCATTTTCCTTGGGCGAAAGCGTTTGTGTTTGCCCGTTATGATTCAGCTCCCGGAGTTTGGGATTGAAATGATATGAACCGAGATCGAATTCTTTATTTTCAGATTCCTTGTTGACATCGTCATTTCTTTTCAGTATCGCTTTTATTTTCAGGAGCAGTACTTCACTGTCGAAGGGTTTGGTAATGTAATCATCAGCACCAAGTTTGTAACCCTGGATAATGTCTTCTTTCATGGTTTTGGCACTGATAAAAAATAAAGGAACATCGGGGTTCACATCGCGGATTTCTTCAGCCAACGTAAAACCGTCCATATGAGGCATCATCACATCGAGCAGGCAAAGGTCGAAATGTTCGCGCTGGAATGCTGCAAGTCCAAGACGGCCGTCCCGTTCAAGCGTCACATCAAAATCATTTAACTCGAGGTAATTCTTCAATACAATTCCGAGGTTCTGATCGTCTTCGCAAAGAAGTATTTTTGATTTTTTGCCTTCCATATTGGTCATTTATGCACAAATAAAATTAAATCATTTACTGTTAATATGCTTTCCGGCTGTAATTTTTTGTTAATAATAAACACCGAAATGCCTGTCTTTTCCGGCTCATTAGCCTAACATTCCACAATCGGGCCAGTTCCCGTTAATCATTTGCAAGTTCTTTATCTTTGCATCATGCATCTTACTTCAGATATTAAATTCAAGAAACTGGTTGTGATCGGAGACCGCGTGCTTATCCGTCCATCTAAACCCGATGAAAGGACGGCAAGCGGATTGTATTTACCTCCGGGAGTGCAGGAAAAAGAAAAGGTACAGCAGGGATATGTCATCAAAACCGGTCCGGGTTACGCGATTCCGATGCCCATCGATGATGAGCCCTGGAAGAATGAAGACGAGCAGGTTAAATATGTTCCTCTTCAGGCCCGTGAAGGAGATATTGCAATCTTTCTGCTGAGTGGTGCCACGGAAGTGATCTATGAAGCTGAAAAATATTTCATAGTTCCCCAAAGTGCTATTCTGATGCTGGAGAGGGAAGAAACCATCTGATTCCTTAAAGAATCAATCCTGAACCCTGTTCTTTTGAAAACATTTAAATCATAACGACGCTTTCCGCCCCGACTTTCCGGCCTTTCAAACTTGCCTAACGAATTGTATCTTTGCCAGTCTTAATAAAATTGAATGGACGTTAATTTTAGCCCAGATAAGCAGCATACATTAAAAGATGCTGTAAGCATTTCAGGAACAGGTTTGCACACCGGTATCAAGGTTGATATGACTTTGCGACCAGCCACCCCCGGTTTTGGTTATCAGTTTCAACGTATTGACCTCCCGGGCCAGCCAATCATTAAGGCGGATTGTGACCTGGTTACCGACACTTCCCGGGGAACCACGTTAGAAGATAACGGAGCAAAAGTGAGTACGGTTGAACACGTGCTGGCTGCCCTCGTGGGTATGGGTGTCGACAATTGTCTGATTGAAATCAATGGACCCGAGATCCCAATCATCGACGGAAGCTCCGAACCCTTCGTGGAAATTATTGATGAAGTCGGCGTGATAGAACAGGATGCTGCCAAGGCCTGGTATAGTATCGATACGAACATTACCCATTATGATGAGAAGAAAAGAGTGGAGATGGTGGCTATGCCTTCCATGGAATATAAAGTCACCACGCTTATTGATTTCAACAGTCCTGTACTGGGCACGCAACACGCAGGATTAAAGAAAATGCAGGATTTTAAATCGGAGATTGCGCCCTGCCGCACTTTTTGTTTTTTGCATGAACTGGAAATGCTGCTCGATAATAATCTTATTAAAGGAGGAGATATTAACAACGCAATCGTTGTGGTAGATAAGCCTGTCACCGAAGGAGAAATGTTGCGCCTGGCGAAGGCATTCCGCAGGGACAAGATTGAAGTAAAGAGTGAAGGCTATCTCAATAATCTTGAATTGCGATTTCCCAACGAACCTGCGCGACATAAACTGCTTGATGTAATCGGCGATCTTGCCTTGATCGGTTATCCGGTCAAAGGTCATATTATTGCGAACCGTCCGGGACATTCAACAAATGTTGAGTTTGCAAAAAAAATCAAACATTATATCAGGAAGAATAAACACGTAAAAAATATTCCTGTGTACGATCCGAATCAACCTCCGATTTTTACCTCTCAGCAGATAGAAAAGACATTGCCTCACAGGTATCCTTTTTTATTGGTCGATAAGATCATTGAGCTGACCGATAAATATATTGTGGGGGTGAAGAATGTTACATTCAACGAACCGTTTTTTGTAGGTCATTTTCCAGGCAATCCGATCATGCCCGGAGTTTTGCAGATCGAAGCGCTTGCGCAGACAGGAGGTATCCTGGCGATCAACGCCCAATCGGGAGCAGAATACGATACCTATTTTCTGAAAATAGATAATTGCAAATTCAAACAGAAAGTGGTGCCTGGTGATACAATGATCATGAAGCTTGAATTGTTGGGTCCCATTCGCCGGGGCATATGCGAAATGAGAGGAACTGTGTTTGTCGGAAATAAAGTCGCAACGGAAGCCGACCTGATGGCGCAGTTGGTAAAGAGAAGTTAATTTGCCGGAAATGCGCCAAATAACTTTATTTTTGCAAATGCTGGGTTTTGCTCAGCATTTTTTATGAAGAACCAAATACTTTTTAATGAAGAAGCAGTAAATGAAGGGCGGGAAAAAAATTCATCAACTGATCAACGAATGATTCACCCACATACCTATATTCACCCCAATGCGCGACTTGCAACCAATGTAAAAATTGATCCTTTCACGGTCATTCACCAGGATGTGGAGATTGGTGAAGGAACCTGGATAGGCTCCAATGTAACAATTATGGAAGGAGCGCGAATAGGTAAAAATTGCCGCATCTTTCCCGGTGCAGTAATCGCTGCTATTCCGCAGGACCTGAAATACCAGGGCGAATATTCTATCGTGATGATCGGTGACAATACCACTATCCGTGAATTTGTGACTGTGAATCGTGGCACCAAGGATCGAGAAAAAACGATCATCGGCAACAATTGCCTGATACAGGCTTATTGCCATCTGGCGCATGATTGCATCGTGGGCAATAACTGCATCATGAGCAACAATACACAGGTTGCAGGTCATGTCGTCATCGATGACTGGGCGATACTGGGCGGCATGTGTGCGCTCCACCAGTTTGTCAAGATCGGACAACATTCATTTGTCAGCGGTGGATCGCTGGTGGGAAAAGATATTCCCCCTTATATTAAGGCAGGTCGTCAACCTCTAAGTTATTGCGGTGTCAATTCGGTCGGATTGAAGCGGAGAGGTTTCACCGTGGAAAAAATCAATCATATCCTCGACATTTACCGGATTTTATATAATAAGGGCATGAACACTTCACAGGCCCTCGAATATTTGGAAGAAGAGTTTCCCGCCACTGACGAACGCGACGAGATTGTAACTTTTATTCGTGAAAGCGGGAGAGGCATTATTAAACGCTACAGCAAAAGCAGTTTGGATGAAGATTATGCTGACTGATGCCGGCAAGCGCTTCAACCGCGACTGGATCTTCCGCCGCCTCAGTTACGAATTTAATACGGGTCATTCATATGCCATCATCGGTCCGAACGGGTCGGGAAAATCAACTTTACTTCAGGTGATTGCTGGAGCGATTGCTGCGAGTGAAGGGAAAGTGGAGTATTCGATGGCCGATGGTAGGGAACCGTCATCTGTCAACTGTCAACTGTCAACCGAGAAAGTCTATCGCTATCTCTCCTTCTCCGCTCCATATCTTGAACTGATCGAAGAAATGACGCTTGTTGAATTTTTGCGATTTCACCAGGTATTCAAACCTTTTTTCCCTTCGTTTTCCCCTGACCGGGTTATTGATCTTATTGAACTCCGTGATTCTGCGCATAAGCAAATCCGTTATTATTCTTCCGGCATGAAGCAGCGGGTGAAATTGGCACAGGCTATCTTCTCTTTTACCCCAATAATTTTGTTGGATGAGCCCTGTACGAATCTGGATGCGCCTGGGATTGCATTATATCACAATCTCATGAACGAATTTGCCTCAGATCGTTTGGTTATTGTCAGCTCAAATGATGAGCAGGAATATGATTTTTGTGAGAAGAGAATTGATATGATGAGTTACAAAAAGTAATTTATATTTTCGGCTGAAGGAGATGTCTGGCTGTTACGGTCATACGAAAAATTGACTTTGTCATTTATGAGCTGTTTTTAATTCTTTTTTCAATTTCTCTTGCAGATAGATCAACCCCCATGATTTTACCTTCTTTATCAAGTAATATATTACTTGGAATGGCATTGATATTATAGAAGCTGCTCAGTTTCCCATGCCTTCCTTCCAGCAACTGCGGCCAATTCATTTTGTCTTTGATAATTGCTTCTTTCCAAAATTCTATATGCTCATCTGCTGAAATTCCCACTATCTCAAATTTTTTTCCTCCAAGTTCATCATGAAGTTTTATTAAAGAAGGGTTTGCAGCCCTGCATGGTCCGCACCAGGAAGCCCAGAATTCTATTAAAACGTATTTTCCTCTAAACTGCTTTGTATCAATTGCGTTTCCTGCGGTGTCGGATAATATAACATTATGAAAAGCTGCTCCTATTGCACGGTTAGCTATTTTTTCAGGTTTATTGTGTAGCATTGTAAGGAGCTCGGAGACAGATCCGGCTTCATATGAACTTTTCAAAGAGGTATCAATCAATTTACTCACTTGCATTGCCTGGACATAACTCAGGCTGGTTGCTTTGCCAAGCAGAAAAAGGCTTGCTTTGCTTTTAGGATGATCCTGCACAAATAGTAAAAGCTTTTCATAATATGCTTCATTTTTTTGTTTATCTGATTCGGATGATTTTTTCAGCTCTTTTTGCCAGGTTTCAAACCCGATTATTAAATCCTGAGTAGAGGAGCCCTTCACATTTGATATGGTCAAGTTATTGAGAGTGTCTTTTTGTTTTTTTTCATTTACAAAAGTCGTAATCCGGTTAGTACAATGAACATATGTAGTGTCACCATCAAAGTAAAAATCTGCAATCGTGGATGTCTGATCCAAATGTAATCTTCCGAGAACTGGCGTGATGACAGTCCCTTTAAAATAGAATTTTCCGTCTTTTATTTCCGAGCTCATACTGTCTCTTTGACGGTAATGATTATCGAAGAACAAATAGATTTTACTCTTATATTTCCCTGTCATGAAACCAAATATTTCAAATTCTGTGGATTGACAAAAAGAATATGATGATAAGAAGATGAATGCTACAATAAATTGGATCGGTTTCATTCTACACCAAGCAGGATTTGTATAATATGATTTATTTAAGAACTTGAATACGCAATGCAAAATTATTGATCGGTTAATTATCGCTGGCTGGCAATGAGCAGGTTGAGGTCGGTATATTTCAAATCAAACCGCTGGCTTAAATGGAAATTGGTAAGCGCTCCTTTAAAAAGGTAAATGCCGCTTCGCAGGTGAATCTTATGCCATACCAGGTTTTCAAACCCGCCTTCTTCACCAGCTTCCATGACCAGGGGCATCAATACATTGCTTATGGCCTGGGAAGCCGTACGGGCAAAACCGGAAGGAATATTGGGAACACAATAATGGATCACCCCATATTTCAGGAAGATCGGGTGTTCGTGTGAAGTAATCTCTGAAGTCTCGAAACAACCTCCGCGGTCGATACTAACGTCAATGATTACGCTACCGGGGCGCATATTGCTCACCATTTCTTCGGTCACCACGATCGGCGTTCTTCCACTTTGTGAAGAAAGGGCACCAACGGCCACCTCACAGGTCTTTAGTTGCTTCGATAATATTCTTGGCTCTATCACAGAAGTATAGATCCGGAATCCGATATTATTCTGCAGCCTTTTCAGCCGGTATACACTGTTGTCAAAAACTTTCACAGATGCGCCCAGAGCCAGTGCGGCACGGGCAGCATATTCACCTACGATGCCTGCACCCAGGATGATTACCTTGGTTGGCGGTATACCCGAAATTCCACCAAGCAGTACTCCTTTTCCATGATTACCTGAGCTTAAATATTGTGCGGCTACCAGCATTACTGCACTACCCGCAATTTCGCTCATGCTCCGAACGATCGGATAGCTGCCGCTATCATCTTTTAAATTTTCAAAGGAAATGCCTGTAATTTTTTTTTCCATCATTTTTTCAAGCAATTCAGCCTTGAGGGCTGAAAGATGGATGGGAGAAATGATGGTCTGGTTCATTTGCAAAAGATGCAGGTCTTCTTCCACAACGGGTGCCGATTTCACCAGCAAAGGCGCTTTGAACACTTCTGCCTTGTCGTACACAATTTTTGCCCCTGCTTCACTATAATCCTTGTCCCGATAATTAGCGGCATCTCCGGCACTATGCTCGATGACTACCTCATGACCATTGCTTACCAATACCCCAACCGATTCCGGGGTCAGTGCAATTCGGTTTTCCTGAAAAGCTGTTTCCTTGGGAATACCAATATGTAACTGGCTGACCTTGGGCTTGATATCCAGAGTCTCTTCTAAAGTTTCATAGCTGAAAGAAGTGCTAATAATCGGTTTTTGCTGAGACATTTTTCAGGGCTTATCAAAATAATATTTCCGAAGACAAGACGGTTAAATTACTATTTTAAATTGAATTGTGCACGATTTGTGAAGATGAATCGCAATGAATTTTTCTTGTTTCCTGATCAATGACATCAATGGAAATATATATGGTTTCAGGCGGAAAAATCCCAGGCGCACGCCCGGGCCATTCTACGAGACAAATACTCCCTGAATACAGGCAGTCTTCAATCCCGGCGCGAATGGCTTCTTCCTCATCTTTTAATCGGTAGAGATCGATATGAAAGATATTTCCTCCGGGAAAGGTATATTCATTAATGATGGAAAAGGTAGGACTTCCTACAGAACTGCTGACCTCCCTGGCATCACATAGAGCGTGAATAAAAGTTGTTTTTCCACTGCCCATATTTCCGCTAAAAGCAAAAACTTTTTTGTCTTTGTATGTTTCCCAAAATGATTTGGCGACATCGTTGATGTTTGTCAGACTAAATTTCCATTCCATCAGTCAAAGATATACGAAGCCCAGCAGTTGGTATTTGCATGGGGTTTCCTTCAATAGGTCAAACCTAAATCCAGTAAATTTGTATATCAGTTTTTCTGATTTTCCTGTCTTTTACCAGGTGGTCGACCTGAGGTATGCAGTGGTCGACTTCCCACTGTGAGTCGTCGACCAGGTGGTCGACCTGGGGTATGCAGTGGTCGACTTGGGATAGACAGTGGTCGACTTCCTGTTGGGAGTCGTCGACTCGGATAAAGAGTGGTCAACTCGGGAGCAGGGTTAACAAGATAAAAATTATGGAAACAATACATTGGAAAGTTGAAGGCATGAGCTGCTCGAATTGCGTACTCACCATCAGCAAATACCTTGAGAAAAAGGGATTAGAAGATGTGAAAGTAAGTCTGGCGGGCGGAGACGTCAGCTTTTTATCGAATGGAGGGGTCGAAAAAAAAGAAATTAAAAAAGGAATTGAAGATCTAGGATACAGAGTGGCTGAAGAAGCACAGGATGGTAAACCGGCTGCAGGCTACCGCTCAGGGGTATTCGCAAATCAATATTTTACTCGCCTTCTTTTTTGTCTTCCATTTACAATATTGCTGATGTTGCATATGGCCGACAAATGGATGCCCATCCATTGGCTCATGAATCCCTGGGTACAATTAGTATTGTGCCTGCCGGTTTACATTACTGGAATGAGCTTTTTCGGGAGGAGTGCAATACAAAGCATTCGCAATGGCATGCCAAATATGAATGTGCTGATTAGCATCGGCGCATCAGCAGCTTTTTTATATAGTCTCGCAGGTAGTTTGCTGCAGCTGGGACCATCCTATTTATTTTATGAAACGTCCGCTGCCATCATCACCCTGATTTTCCTGGGAAATTTTTTGGAAGATGTTTCTATCCGTTCTACACAGAAAGCATTGAATAGCCTGGCCAGGTCTCAAAAGGTAAGGGCCAATATGATTGCTTTTGATGAACATCATCAGGAACTCATTTTCCCTGTCGATAATTCACAGCTGCGCAGTGGCGACCTGGTGCTTATCAAATCAGGCGAAGAAGTTCCGGCCGACTGTAAAATTTTATGGGGTACTGCAAGCGTAAATGAAGCGATCATCACGGGTGAAAGTCTGCCTGTTGCAAAAGCAGCAAAAGACAAATTGATTGGCGGAAGTCTTGTGATTGATGGAACAGTGAAAGCACAGGTCACTGCAGCTGCAAAGGATTCTGTGTTGTCTACGATTATCAATCTTGTCAAAAGAGCGCAGGGGGATAAGCCACCTGTTCAGCAAATGGCGGATAAGATCAGCGCCGTCTTCGTCCCCGTCGTTTTAATCATTGCAGCACTGACATTTGTCATGAATTACTTTTTCCTGCACCAGCTCACGCCATCGATTATGCGCAGTATTGCTGTGCTGGTAATTGCCTGTCCCTGTGCCATGGGACTGGCCACACCCGCTGCCATTGCTGTTGGTCTTGGGCGCGCTGCGAAAAGCGGCATTTTATTCCGTGATGCCAAAAGCCTGGAACAGTTTAAAAATATCCGCCAGGCCGTCTTTGATAAAACGGGAACACTTACCACCGGAGAATTTGTTATCTCAGATTTTCAAATCCTGGATGAAATCTCTGCCGACGACTTCAAACAAACTGCCTTCTCCCTTGAAAAATATTCTAATCATCCTATTGCGAAATGCATTTCAAATGAGTGGAAAAGCCAGGCAAGCCTCAGCTGGTCAAATGTAGAAGAAGTGAAGGGGGTGGGGATTAAAGCCACTGCTTTATCCGGAGACCTTTATCAGGCAGGTTCTTATGCTATGGCAAAGGATTTGACAAGCGACGATAGCCATAATGTATACATTATAAAGAATAAGAAATTGCTGGGCTGGATTGATATGAGAGATGAAATTCGTCCCGAAGCTGCAGCAGTGGTTGGCTATCTGCATTCCAAAAATATTAAAACTTTTTTGCTCAGTGGCGACAGATTGGCTAAATGTAAACAGATTGCTGCTGAATTGGGAATAGATGAAGTCATTGCCGAGCAATCACCGGAACAAAAACTGGATCGTATTACGGGGCTGTCTGCACAAATACCAACAGCGATGATTGGTGACGGCATCAATGACGCTCCCGCTCTTGCCAAAGCCACGATCGGAATTTCTATGAGCGATGCTTCAAACATTGCATTGCAAACAGCAGACGTGGTGTTGATGAGTCATGGCCTGAAAAAACTTCCTCTTTCATTAGGACTGGGGAAACATACTTTCCTTACCATCAAACAAAATCTTTTCTGGGCATTTTTTTATAATGTTATTGCCATCCCAGTTGCCGCATTTGGCCTGTTGACTCCCGCTGTGGCTGCGCTTAGCATGGGCCTCAGTGATGTTATGCTGGTCCTCAATTCAACCAGATTGTTCGTTAAGAAAGTGGAATGATTCAGCAAAAAAACAAACGAAGCTCACCCCGTTATTTACTCACAAGCGTTCATATTTTTAAAGTTTCCGGGAACTTTGATTTAATATTGTTATGCAGGAATAATGCATCGGGATTTTGCAATGGAATTAGAAAACATATTAAAAACATACTGGGGATACGATTCTTTCCGCCCTCTACAGCAGGAGATCATTCAATCTGTACTGGAAGGAAAAGATGTATTGGCCCTGCTGCCGACTGGTGGCGGAAAATCGATTTGTTTCCAGGTTCCGGCCTTAGCAAAGGAGGGATTGTGCCTGGTGATCAGTCCGCTGATTGCCCTGATGAAAGACCAGGTGCAGAATCTCCGCCGGAAAAATATTACTGCCTTTGCTATCTATTCAGGGATGAGCAGGTACGAAGTGATCAATACGCTTAAACTCGCTGCAGAAAGCAATTGCAAATTTCTTTATGTGTCGCCTGAGCGGTTGGAGACCAATCTATTTAGGGAATTTCTTCCTGCATTGCCCGTCAACCTGATTGCTGTTGATGAAGCACACTGCATTTCGCAGTGGGGTTATGATTTCCGGCCTTCTTATTTGCGTATAGCGAGTCTGCGGAATGAACTGCCCGGCATTCCCCTGCTTGCACTAACGGCATCGGCTACACGTGAAATACAACAGGATATCCGCGACAAATTACAATTCAGGCAGGCCGTTGTATTTAGCCAGTCATTTATCAGGGATAATTTATCATTCAGCGTATTTGAAGTCGATTCCAAAATCAATAAGATCACTGCCATCCTGAAAAAGGTTCCGGGAACTGCGATCATCTATTGCAGGAGCCGCCGGCATACAAGGGAGATCAGCAATCTCCTGAACATTCACGGTATTGAATCCGGTTTCTATCATGCCGGACTGGCACTGGAAGAAAGAAACCGGAAACAGGAAGACTGGATGAAGGATAAAATCCGCGTGATCGTTTGCACGAATGCATTTGGAATGGGCATTGATAAGCCCAACGTAAGAGTAGTCATCCATGCAGATGTTCCGGATTGTCCCGAAAGTTATTACCAGGAGGCCGGAAGGGCAGGACGCGACGGAAATAAAGCTTATGCCATCCTGCTTTATACTGCTGTTGAGCTTGAAGCGTTGCGGTTACTTCCGGATATCCATTATCCCGGCATTGAAGATATCCGTCGTGTTTACCAGGCTTTGATGAATTACCTGCAAATTCCCTCGGGAACTGAAAATGTGTACTATGATTTTGACATCACTGATTTCATCAAAAAATTCCAGCTGGATACCAATCTCGTGGTATATGCGCTAAAGGCACTGGAACAGGAAGAAATTGTTTCTTTTAATGAACAGGTATTTGTTCCTTCTACCATCGGGTTTACTGCGGATAAAGAATCACTGTATTCTTTTGAAAGAGATCATCCCGATCTGGAGCCATTGGTAAAAGTTCTGTTAAGGACTTATTCAGGAATTTTTGACCAGCCGGTTCCGGTTCATGAAAAAACCATTGCCGGGTTATTGCAAAAAAATGTTGAAGCAGTCATATCTGAATTGAAAATGCTGACGCAGCTTGGCATCATTGAATACAAACCACAGAAAGAGGGGCCCCAACTCTACATTGCAAGGTTGCGGATGAAAGCAGAAGACCTGCACATCAAGGCGAACGATTATAAGAAAAGAAAAGAACAATACGCAAAGCGAACTGAGGCCATGTCTCGTTATGCGAAGGCCAGTGATTGCAGAAGTCAAACGCTTGCAAATTATTTCGGTGAAGATACTGATCGGACATGCGGAATTTGCGACAACTGCCTGAAGAAAAAAAGCGCAGATTTAAGCAGTGAAGAATTTGAACAGATCAGGAGGAGAGTGATGCAGGTTATTGAAACTTCAAGCGTACCTGCAGTCAGATTATTTGACTCCATGGAAGGTGTACAAAAAGAAAAACTCAAAAGGGTGATCAACTGGCTGCAGGCCGAAAGCAAACTGATCATTGATCAGGAGGGATATGTGAGAAATGGCAAATGAAGAAGCGCTGAATAGAATTCCTGAAGTTGAAGTGAGTGACACAACAAAAGCTTAATAGAATTACAGAAGCTGGTAACCAAATGCCACGCCAAGGCGCAAAGAAACGCAAAGCCACAGAGAGTCTTTGCGGTTTATCCATGCTCTGCGACTTTCCGCGAATTCTTTCAAAATTTTCATCATTTCACTATTGCGATAGCCATGCCGTCATGATCTTTTTCTCCGACGGTTTGGATGATTGTAGCAGTAACTGACTGTGTAGCCGCAAGCAGGGTATTGAAGCGTTGCACGCCTTTTACCATTTCATCCTTGCTGTCGGCGTCGAGCACTTTGCCATCACGGATTACATTGTCGGCGATAATCAGGGTCCCGGGATGAGAAAGTTTGAGCGCCCACTGAAAATATTCTGCATAGGGAGGCTTGTCAGCGTCGATAAATATCATATCAAAGGGCTCCTGACTCTCCATTTCCATCCTAGATAAAATTTCCAGTGCTTTTCCGATCCGGATATCCACTTTGTCATCCAGGCCTGCCCGTTCAATATTTTTTTGAGCCACACTGGCGTGCTTCGGATCAACTTCGATAGTGATCAGGCGGCCATTATCAGGAAGAGCGCGGGCAAGCCAGATGGTACTGTATCCGCCCAGTGTTCCGATCTCCAGGATATTCTGCGCCCGGCACAACAATGCCAGCAGATACAGAAATTTTCCCTGGTTGGCAGAAATACTGATCTGCGGAATATTATTTTCTTCAATTGAATTTTTTGTTGCAAGTAGCGCTTCGTCTTCCGGCACAAGCAGGGTATTAATATATTCATCCACTGCTATAAAAAGTTTTTTATCCATAGTAAACAGGTTTCTGATTAATGAAGGTATATAATTTGATTATATTGACTCGTAGGGAACAAGCATGTTTTAAGAAGTAATGTCTTTTGCCATGTCCGCTAATTTATTTACTGTTCTCCAATTTCTCGTCGTGGCAATCACTTTAAGTTTATTTTCAAAAAAATTATTGGATAACTTGGATATGCCATAACCATCGGGGCAGTGCAGGTAAATTTCTTTCTCGATGATAATAAACTGGTCGGGCGGAAAATCAATGCCTTTCACGATGGTAAGATTTTCCTGTTTCGGATTTTCTGACAGGAAAGTGACATGTAATCTTTCTATATTAATTTCTTTTTGGTTGACCAGCGGGTTTGTAGAAATTATTTTTTCCATCTCAGGAAAACTCCTGATGATTATTGGAACATTAAATTTGTATTTTTTTAAAATTGCTGCTTCAATTTTCTTTGCGAGAGTCAGGTCCGATTCGTTTTTTGAAGCTTTAAAAATGACATTGCCGCTTTGGATATAGGTAACAACTTTCTTAAATCCCAGCTTCTCGTATATTTCTTTCAGACTGGTCATTTGGATGGAGTTGTGGCCGCCGAGATTTATTCCTCTCAAAATCGAAATATAAGTCTCCATATTTTCTGTTCTGATGGTTTAATTTTTTTTGATCACAGGTTTTCTAAGTATGTAAACAATTTCTTCATTTTCAGTTTTGCCTTCTTTTCTTTTGAATAGGAATTTTTCAAGAAGCGTTGATGACTTTTCATTTTCCGGGTGTGTGTAAGCCTCAATTGTTGTAAATCCTGCAGCCTGAAATCCATACTCAAGAACTACCTGCAGGGCTTCCTGCATAATTCCCCTGCCCTGATTGACGGGTGACAATTCATAACCAATTTCAGCCACAAGTCTGTCTTCCGAAATATTCCAGAAACAGATCGTACCGATCAGCTTTCCCTCATTTTTTAAAGTAATCGCCCAATACAGGGAATCATGGTTTGCAACTCCTTCAATAATTTTTTTGATGAAATTCCCTGCTTCTTCACGGGTTGTTGATTTGGGTCTTGCGATATAAGTATTTACTTTTTCATTGTTTCGCAAAAGATAAATTTCATTTTCATCATCCATTGAAAGCTGACGCAAAACCAGGCGGGGAGTAGTGAGAGTTGGACAAGTAGTGGAATCCATAATTCAGCGATTAATTTCTACCAATAAAACCCAGGCATCCCAGATGGCTTTTATGAAACAAAATATGATACCGACTGCATCCCAGTAAATTCCTTTTTCCACTCCATTTAATAAAAGCAAGCCTGATATGATAAAAGGTAATACGGCAAGCTGGTTAAAAAAGATGTGGGCGAGATACAGGTTTTTGTATCTGTTTTCCCTGTTTTTATAAATTAAAGTATCGATTCTTATTACAAAAAACCATGTGATCATCCCGGTCGCAAGGGCTTCTGCTCCGGTCAACCACAGCGATTGGGCGGGTATTAAAAAAATAATTGAACGGATCAGAATAGACAATAAGAGAACAAGAGAAAGCAAAGCACGTTCGGGCAGTTTGGGGATAGAGAGGATTCGCGTGAGATTGATAGAAACTCCCACAAAAATCAAACCTGTTAAGGCTGCTGCAGATCCGCAGGTGGCTACAAATAAATCGTGCCATTCCTTCATAAGCGTCAGGAGGTTTTAGTGATCAGATAATAATTCTATTATTTGTTCATTACTTCACGGATATCATTCCATACCAGCCAATGCCTGTTCAGGTTTTCCGCGCCATGATTCCTGTAAAACTGTTGAGCAATGGAATTGTCAGGGTCAACGTCCACGCATATACGCAACGATTTGTTTTCAACAAACCACGCGGACAGCAGGTGTAGAAGAGCTGAAGCAATACCTTTTTTACGATATTTGGCAACACACTGATCCATTCCAATTCACCGGTGCAATCAAAACGGCGTGTAAGGTGGCCCGCAACAAGCCCCACCACATTCTCCGATTCTATAGCGACATAGAGGATGCGAGGTGTCAATACCTGCTGCGGACGAAGCCCGCCTCTCATGTATGCTGAGATGCGTGTAATCCGGTACTCCTCTCTGTTCCCCAGTCAAATGCACGTACCTTGGCCTATCAGTTATATCCGAGGGTTCAGCTTCTCAGAATTGCATGATGTATTGACTTATAATTTAACTTCTGCAACCCTGCATACCGGATGATGTTTGACAGGAAAGTTTACCGAGCTTGCTATAAAACACATTTCTCCTGCTTTCTCATGCAATTCATTTGCCTTATCTACCATGGAAATATCTGCTACTGTGACATCAGGATGTAAATTCACTTCTGTAAAATGCCCTCCTCCGTTTGAAGTTTCACTCATCACCCCTGTAGCCCTGTCGACATAATCTGTCACCACAACTCCGGCAACGGCGCAGGCATGCAAATAAGATAGCATATGACAGGTGGACAGAGATGCGACGAGCAGATCTTCGGGATTATATTTTGTTTTGTCTCCACGAAAAACAGGATCAGCTGAACACCGGATTTCCTGCTTATTATCAGCCATTATAGTGTGGTCTCTTTCGTAGGCCCGGTATCCGGAAGTCCCGGATCCATTATTGCCTGTCCATTTTACTGTCAGAGTGTAATGGTGTTGTCCGTTCATTGCTTAACAGTTTTCCACTTCATCTAAAATTACGAAGTTCATGTTTTATTCTAAATTAATGTTGCGAAAAAATGTATAAGAATAAACTCATTGTGCAAATGACTCAATCTTCTTTTGAATCGTCTGCCTGTCTGTTACTGTTCTGGCCAGCGTTAATGCTTTCTGAAAATTTTCTTTGGCTTTTTTATCATCAATATTCGTATACAGCTCCCCGAGCAGGGTAAAGTAAAAATGATTGTCCTCAAGTTTTAGTTTTTCGGCTTCCCTTATGGCCTCCGTCTTTCCGTTTGCCTTTGACAGGGCATAAGTTCTGTTCAAAGCGGCTATGGGCGAATATTTAATTTGCAGCAGGCGATTGTAGAGTTGTAAAATATTTTCCCATTTCTCTTTGGTATCTGCTTTGATCGTATGCCAATAAGCAATGCCTGCTTCGAGATGGTATGACGAAATGATGTTTCCTTCTTTTGCCTGGTGAAGATGGTAAATTCCTTTTTCAATCAATTCTTTGTTCCAGAGCGCTTCATCCTGATCCGCATATAGGATCATTTCTCCTTTTTCATTTTTCCTCGCTTCAAACCGTGAAGCATGAAAACACATTAATGCAAACAAGGCATTCACCGATGGCAAATTGGTTTGCTCATTTCCGATAAGCATATATGTCAGGCGCATGGCCTCAAGGCAAAGATCCTTTCGCAGAATGTCGTTTTTACTTTCAGAATAATAACCTTCGCTGAAGAGTAGGTACAAAGTAGTGAGCACAGTGTCTAACCGTTTATCAATCTCTGCTTTTTCCGGGAATTCGATTCTTATTTTCTCAGCTCTTAATTTCTCTTTTGCTCTGAAGAGCCTTTTGTTAATGACTTCCTTGTTGGTCAGAAATGCATCAGCAATTTCTTCAATCCCAAATCCGCAAAGAATGCGGAGGGCCAGGCTTATTTGTGCTTCAGTGGGAATTGATGGGTGACAAACAGCAAAAAGCATTTGCAGCTGGCTGTCGGTGATATTTTTGTCTGATAAATTAATTTCCGGTTCCTCTGCTTCTGACTTGTTCTGCCTGATCTGTGGAGCTACTTTTTCAGAAAAAATATGGTTGCGGGAAATATAATTTCTCGCCTTGTTTTTTGCAACAGAATATAACCATGCTGTAGGATTTTCGGGGATGCTTTTATAGGTCCAGGTTTCAAATGCCTGCAAAAAAGTATCGCTGGCGATGTCTTCAGCTACTTCCATATGCTCTATACCAAACAGCTTACAGAGTACAGCAGTGATCTTTGTGAATTCGGTTCTGAATAAATGCGGTATTAATTCCTGCTCCTTCATAAATAAAAACCCCTGTAAAAATACAGAGGCTTTTATATCTTTTTAGTGAACACCATCTCCTTTGGCTAGCATGCGCACTTCCACAGTATTGCCCTGTCCCTGTAAAACAGGAGAGCCTTTGGCAAACTCAACAGCTTCTTCTATGGAATCTGCTTTGACGATTACGTATCCTCCGATAGTTTCCTTGATTTCACCAAAAGGGCCATTGGTTACGATATTATTGTGATGTACTACCCTGGCGCCTTCAAAAGAAAGCCCATTTCCCTGTCCGTCAAATTTGTTTTGTGCAGCAATGCTGCCGAGCCAGTCGCGTGTCTGCTTCATCCAAATCTGAATTTGCTCCGGGGAAGCCACTTTGCCTCCGTCCTGATGCCTGAAAATCAAAATAAATTCTTTCATTTTTTAAAATTTAATGTTATTGAATGATTTGAAGTATATCACAATAACAATCGGGGTTGTAGAAATTGGACAGGATCGGTAAATATTTTATAACTGTTGACTTTCTTTGACTTGATATTGTTTTAAATTCTCTTTTATTTGCTCCAGGTGTCTTTTCGTATGATGAATAATAAAATTCAGCCAATCGGCGATCGTCATATTATCAAGAAAAGGATGCTTATGAATCCTGTTGTCAACAACGATCTTACCTGTCTGCAGCCCCTGTTTTAAAAGATTTCTTTCAGTGACAAATAATTTTTCAAATGTTTTAAAATCAGGAGGAGCATCTTTGGGTTTGAGCATTTCAGGCGATTCAATTCTTCTTGCCCTCAGGTCCACTAATATTTTTTTTAATCTTGCATCTCCGACTAATTCGTGGGTATCATGTAAATTGTCAGAAGGCTTTAAAATTATTTTATGAATAACCCTGTCAGTGATACAGATGTGTTCAAGTATTTGCAGAATGCTCCATTTTCCGTTCTCCCTGTACCGTAATTGTTCGGGTGAACAGTTTTTTGCTGCATGCAAAGTATCTTTTGTGTTTTTATCCAGGTTCTGAATAAAAAGGTTTATGTCCATGAGTTATTTTTTGGAGGCAGAAGGAGCATTAGCAAATTTTTTATTCATTCCGGTTCGGGTTCCGAGCCATAGCACAAAGGGGAAGATTGTTTTTTGCACAAATTGGGGAACTTCAAGCAAACCAAATTCCGACTTATATTTTTCCAGCAGATAGGCTGCATCATATATCCCCGGTCGCCCATTATTTTCATTAATCGATTTATAAATTTCAGAAAGAAAATAAACTGTGTTACAGGCAGGACTATAGTACCCGGAACAGTGAAGTATTTCACTGCCTGCATTCCGGAATTTATGCGGAATGCCGGCTTTGAAAAAAACCGAATCGCCTGCACCTGCATATTTTTTTTCTCCATTTAATTCCCAATATTCCATTTTTCCTGATATCACCGATATCAGTTCATCCTGCTGATAATGCACATGCATTGGAGGTCCGGCATCGGGTTGAATTTTATTTTCTACTTCCAGGTATTCGATACCCTCCTTAACCGTAATGCGCTGGAAGGTTAATTGCTCTCCCGTTTTGTTTTCAATGGTTAGCGGCAGTTCTGTTTTCATTTTGTTTTCTATTGATAGTTCCTAATGGTTCTTCAGTCTAATTTATATATTAACGGTGACATTTCTTTAGGCAAATGTATGGGTCAGGTATATTGTTTTAGCCAGGCCTTTGCTTCTTTTTCATCAATAAAATTTTTCATTGGGATTGGAGGCGGATTGAATTTAAAAAGCAGGTCCATAATAAATTTGGCAAGCCCCGGCTTCGAGATCATCGCAATAGCTGAATAAATGTTCGGAAGCTGTTCTGTTGAAAATTTTCTCGTTTCCTTGTCGGGCATTGGAGAATTTTTCAGGTAGATCAATAAAGGAACTCTTTTATTGCCGGTGATTTGTTTTACCAGGGCCACATTTCCGGAAATATTGGCAACAGTTCGCTTAACTGAGTTGGAAAAGGAAACCAGAATATCTCCGTCAAACCAGTAAGTGGCGATTTCTCCTTTGAAAACTGGCCTGTCCGTCGGTACATTCATTCGGTAAACTCTTTTTATGAATGGAATGTATGTAATTTATTTTTTTCTGTCTTAAGCCGGTTATTTTTTTGACTGATTCCTTTTTTCGGTTTTTTCCAGATTTTCTTTCACCTTGAATTTCACGATCCTGCTTATTAAATCCAGGGGCATTCGTTTATCGAATGGAAACTGAACTGTTCCTTTTCCCCCTGCATATTGAGAAAGCTCTTTTTTAAATGCTTCAATTCCTCTCGGTGCAGGATAAAGGCCGACATGATTTGTATGCCCTGCAAAATAAATCAGCATGCGCCCATTTAATTTGAAAGCCGGGATGGCGTAACTGATTGTTTCTTCAGCTCCGGGCGCTGCTTTTTTTATTGTCGCCCTGATTTGTTTCAAAATTTTCTGGATTTCTTTTGGGAAGCTGGCGATATAGTCGTCAGTGCTTTCAGGTTTGATTCCTGCCATAAATTGTTGTTTAGTCAGGAGTTTATTTTTTCATCTTTGTTTTTCTTACTAATGGCTTAGTTTTCTTCTCTCGCTTTTTTTCTGAAACGGATTTCACAATGGTCAATCCATTTCTGATTTGTTTTTTGTCTTTTACTTTTTCAAGTGAATAGGCGTAAGCTTCTTTAATTAGTTTTTTAATATATGATTTGGGGAACTTGTTTCTGTCTGTTACCAGGATATAACGATATTGGTTACCCTCACCTAAAAGAATTTTTTTTGGATCTGAAAGCAGGTTTCCCCAGTAAAATCCGAAATGAACATTTTTACTTGTTCTTCCTACAGCGATGGAACAGAAAGTATGCCCTACTTTGTCTGTAGGTGACCATCCGAAGGCCAGTGCATTATAATTATCATAGATAAGTTCATTGGTGTCGGGGTACATATCCCAGACAAGCTCTCTCATCCACAATACTAATTCTGTGATTTCATTTCCGAAAGGCTTCAGAAATTTCAACAAATCTTTTGTTTCCTCCCTGCTCATTCAAAAATAGTTTTAGGATAAAGTTATTAAAACATATTGGGCAGTAATGTACTTTGGCTGTTTGAAATCTTAATACGGAATTAGAGCTGATAAAATTACAAAAGGGATTCTTTTTCAGCAATGTCTTTTGCAATTTTTCTGGCGTCTAAACTGATTTCACGTATCTGGCCTGTTGGACTGATCCAATAACCACAGAAATACAAACCATCTTTTCCGAAATATTTTTGTTTATTGACACAGGAACGTAAATCCTCAAAACGACGCTTATCAACATCGATTATTTCTGCATAATCTCTAGAATAACCGATGCCCGCCACAATCGCATCAAAATCCTGTTTTTTTCCATCAGTGAAATGAACAGTTGGACCTTCAATGCGATCGATATTGTCATAAATTTTTATATGCCCCTTCCTGATATGCGCGATAGTACCGATATCGAGGATAGGAACATTCCCGTTTTTTTGAATTTCTTCCATCGGACCATACATCTTTTTCTTGAGCCCCAGTTTGTTGAGATTACCAATGGAGAACCTGATCAGCGGAGCACTTATAATATCGGCTACATGTGGGCGTAAGTGTTGCATGAGTATGCTGAGTTCGAGTACGGGGATGCCTAATATATCCCTGGGAATTACATTTACGGCAGACCGAACTGCCATAGAGGGCTTTGCACCCTGTTCATATAGATCGATGGCAATTTCACAGGCTGAGTTACCAAAACCGACGACCAACACATTTTGTCCTTTGAAATCCTTTCCTGTTTTATATTCATAACTGTGCATGATTTTGCCTGGAAAGGTTTCGATACCCCGGAAGTTGATCCCCTTTGGTCTTCCGTAAGCACCTGTTGCCATGATCAGGTATTTTGACTGGAATGAATCAATTGTTGTTTGGGTGATCCAATGGTCGCCCTGCCTTTTCACCGATATGGCTTCAGTATTGAAAACAGGATGGATATTAAATTCTTTTTGATAGTCGTCCAGGTAATCAACAACCTGTTGCCGGCTTGGGTAGCGGGGTATTTTTTTTCCGAATTTCTTAAACGGCAAAACTGAAATCCTTTTGCTGGTATGCAAATGCAGTCTGTCATAATGATGGCGCCAGGGAGCAGCTACCTGGTTTTGTTTTTCAATTACGATATAGTCAATATTTTGTTTTTGCAAAGAGGCGGCAACGGCCAATCCTGAAATGCTAGCTCCGACAATAAGGGTATTGGTTTGCTTTGCGGCCATGATGTTTTTATAAACAAGGAATAGAGTACTCTGTTGTAATCATTTATTTACATTACTGAAGAACTTTTCCAATTTGAACGGATCGAGTTTTTGATTTGTGCGAACGCCACTGCATAAGTCAACGCCAAAGGGCTGAACCTGATCAATGGCCTGCTTTACATTTTCCGGCGTAAGTCCGCCGGCTAGAAAGACAGGCACTTTTGATTGTTCAACTATTTTCCTGCTTATATTCCAATTGTGAACACGTCCTGTTCCGCCAAGTTCCTTAATTCTTAAATTAGGATTTCCGCTGTCTAACAATAAGGCGTCAACGAAATTCGAAATGCTTACAGCCTCATCAATGGCACTTTCATCAATTACATGAATAACCTGAACTATTTTTATTGAAGGCAGGGAGGATTTGATTTGCTCGTATGTTCCCTTTTTCAATTCATCCACAATCTGGATCGTAGTTGTCAATGTACGCTGATGATGCAGGATAATTTGCTCTGCGGAAGTTTCACTGGTCAGCATAAAAGTGGAAACGGCCGGTGGAACCATTCTGGAAATCTTCAATATCAATTCATCCGGGATGACGCCCGGTCCGCTTGGCATATTGGCAACAAGCCCGATGGCAGATGCTCCAAACCGGATGGCCATCAAAGCTTCCTCTGCCGAACTGATACAACATATTTTAACTCTTGGCACCATCATCTTTCTTTCAATTTATAATAAGGCTTGTAAAGCCCATCTGAAAGTTCTATTGTTTCCCTGAAAAGTTTTTTTAGTGCATGGAGATGATTATTTATTTCATTCTTATTTGCACACAGAATATTTTCTATTTTTTCCTTCAGATGCTGAGGATGTTTCTCAGTCTTTTCTAAAATTTCTATGGCTCTTTTGTCTCCAATCTGATATATTTCATTTAATGCGAAGAGTGTGTTTACAATATTTTTTACTGCCCTTGTCAGGCAACCCATTGTGTTATAAATGTCTTGTTTTTTTAAGAAATAATCTGCATGCCAAATGGTGAATTCGGCTGACCATAAAGATTGCTGAATAATCGTTTCCTTAAGTTTGATGGGATAAACCTGGACTTCCGATTTTAGTTTGCTGATGATTTCATCCGGATCATAAAATGGAATACAATTCCTGGTTTCTCCCAGGTAAATCACCGACGAAAAGCCATATGGAGGCTGTTGTTCAAAATGATTTTCCAATTCCCCTTTTTTTGCTTTATCAATAGTTGATCTAACCTGTTCTATATTCCGGTAAAGGAAATCAACTTTTCCGGAAGCGGTTTCTATCCAGGCGCCACCATTTACCCAGGGCCCCCATTCATAAAAACCGGTGACAGTCTGATCATCATTCGTTGCATATTTTTTTGCGATAGATTTTATATCGTTTATACGAAAAGGGTTTTTATCGTAGTAATATATCCCGATATCCAAATCAGATGCATCAGTAACCGTTCCCATGGCATAGGATCCACCCAGCACGATAGCCATGATATTTTCAATTTGTTTTAGGTCGGCAACAATAGTATTAAGCGTTTCTTCCTTTTTTTGAGGCAATATCATTCGGAGGGGTGAGTTGAAAAATGTTTTGATATCGATATTTCCAGGATAAGTCGTTTTGCTGAAGGTGTTTCAACAGATTCATCTCATTATTCTGCATCTGTGCCTTCTGCCACGCGAATATAATATCCGTTAATATCAATGAATGCAAATTCTCTGAGCCCATACGGATGGGATCGCAAATCATCAGCCAATTCAATATTTCTTTTCTTTAATTCTAAATAAACCTCATCAATATTTTCGACGAACCACATCAGCGGCAGACGATGCTGTGCATTGTTGATATGATTTACAAATTCGGTGTCTTCTCCAAAAAGTAAACGCATTTCGTCTCTCCGGATGCCACCGTCTTTGTTTCCCAAAGTCCATTCATCATAAAAACCAAGTTTGTTCCGATAATAATCAAGTGTCAGCCGTAAATTTTTAACCAGGAGATGAGGGTTGCTTCTTATGAATTTTTTTGGCTTCATTGAGAGCGTCTTGATTTCAGGTAATCAATTGAACCGGCTACCATTTTTTCAAGCACTTCGATGTTAATGTCCTGGAGCTTTTTAACGTACACGCAACCTTTGCCTGCCTTATGTTTGCCCAGCTTTTGCAGTAATTCTTTTTTCTCTTCAACGTTTCCACAGAAATAAAAAACAATGGCAGTTGATCTCGGTGAAAAGCCAACCAGGGGCATATCTCCTTCATGCCCGCTCGCATATTTATAATGATAAGTTCCAAAACCAACGATACTAGATCCCCACATCCTGGGTTCAAGACCGGTTTGTTTTGTGATCAGTTTAATAATAGAGAAGCTGTCGTTTCTCTTTGTTTCATCTTTAACTGAATTGATGAACTTAGTGACGCTGTTTGAAGTCTCAACCGTTTTTAGCTTGGCCATGATTAAAATATTGGTAATTGGAAGGTCAGAAAATATTGTGTCAGCTTTTTTTGAAAACAGAAAGGAAAAGTGTCGGTTTGGATTTGGTTTCGAATGCTTCCGGATAACTATCACCCGACAAATTATAGCATATGATCAGCTGATCGTTTTCAAATTTATAAATTGCAGTGAAATGTTTTCCGGCATTGACTCCTTCTCTGCCATAAATATCCATTTTATCGCCTTTATAGTATATAACGCCTTTGTCGACACTCTCGGCAATTAATGCATACGTGCTGTCACTCAGAATCAGTTTTTCTTTTTCAAAGACTGCATTTGGCAGGGGGGTTCCATTAATTTCCTGCCTGACGGGAATCCAGGTGCCATCAAATTTACCCGGTTTCGTTGAAGCATTTTTGGGCGTGTTACAAGCCAGCCCGAGAAGCAGCAGACAAATAAATGTAATGAATCGCATAGGTCTTAGTTTAATGGAGATGATATAAAGTTAAATTGAAATAGCCAATATTTGAACTCACAAATAGTAAATTGCAATAAACACTTCAGCTTGCAAATGAAAGGAAATTTATTCGGTCCTTAAACTTTTCACAGGATTGGCTACTGCTGCTTTGATTGCCTGGAAACTTATAGTAATAAGTGCTATCAGCAAACAAATGGTGCCAACTACGGCAAACATCCACCAGCCAATACTGATTCGATAGGCAAAATCCTGTAACCATTTGTTCATCGCCCACCAGGCAATAGGTGACGCAATACAGATGGACAATAAGAGTAGTTTTACAAAATCTTTGCATAGCATTCCAAAAATATCCGTGATTTCGGCTCCCAAAACTTTTCGAATGCCAATTTCTTTTATGCGCTGTTCTGCCGCGAATGTGACGAGGCCAAACAGACCCAGGCTGGCAATAAGAATCGCAAGGATTGAAAATACCAGGAAGATTTTTCCCGTGCGCTGGTCTGCACTGTATTGTTTATTGAATTCTTCATTAAGGAAAGTATAGCTGAATGGCTGGGAAGATACTATTGAATTCCATCTAGCCTTTATTTCATTCAATAGGCCCGGGATATTGCGCGTACTTATTCGCACCGCCATGCCCCCATTGTTTTGCTGGAGATTTAAAACCAATGGCACTACTTGTTCACGCAGGGAGTTGAAATTAAAATCCTTTATCACACCAATAATATTGTACGCAGTTAATTTTCCTGTGGAAAGATCACCAATCTGATAGAGCTTTTTGTTTACGGGATCCACTTCCCCAAATAATTTTGCAGCAGTTTCATTGATGATTATAGCAGAGGAATCGGTCGGGTATTGTGCAGAAAAATTTCTTCCACTTTTCAATTGAATCTGGAATGTGGGAAGATACTTTTCATCAACCGCCCATGTCTGCATAAGCGTAAAATTCTTGCCGTCAAATGGGGCAGAAGTAACGAAACCGTTGGAATTTCTGGCTCCGGTCACAGGCAGAAAACCGGAACTGGTTACATTTTTCACCCCTGTCGTCTTCAACAATTCGTCGGTGAAAGCCTTTGTATTTTTATCCAGCGCGGAAGTATTTTGCAATAGTAATACCTGGTCTTTGTTAAAACCCAGGTCCTTGTTCTTTATATACTGAAGCTGGTTATAAATCACCAGCGTCCCGATCATCAATATAACGGAGATGGTAAACTGGAGAACCACCAGTGTATTCCTCAATACCGATCCCTTAAAGCCAGTGGACAGACTGCCCTTCAATACTTTTATTGGCTGAAAAGATGAAAGAAAAAATGCCGGGTAGCTACCTGAGATCAGGCTTACCAAAATAAGGAGCAATAAAATGCCCGACACAATGGACGGACTGAATAAAACGGATACAGGGATCTGCTTGCCGGCTAATTGGTTAAAAAGAGGTAGGATCAAAGCAGCAACTGCAATGGCTATTAAAAACGAAAAAAAACAGGCAACCAAGGATTCCGTCAGAAACTGAGCGATCAGGTTATTTTTCAAACCACCCAATACTTTTCTTACTCCTACTTCTTTCGCACGATTGGCAGAAGATGCAGTTGAAAGATTCATAAAGTTGATGCATGCAATCAATAAAATAAAAATGGCAATGGCTGAAAAAATATATACATACTGAATGCTCCCATTGATCCCCAGTTCATCAGCCAGATGAGAATATAAGTGTATGTCCAGAAGAGGCGTCAGGCTGCACTTTATGTAATTGCCTGCTTTCTTAAAATCATCTTTGTTCGTATTCAACTCTGTCTTCAACTGTGGGGACAGATATTCATCCATTGCCCTGTTCATCTTTTTTTCAAAGTCCGGGATATTGGTGCCTTGCTTTACACGCAGGTAAGTCTGAAAATTGAAAGTGATCCAGGTATCACTCCTGCTGTCCTCCAATTCGCTGATGGGCATAAACAGATCGCATGCAAAATGCGATTGCCTGGGTATATCTTTTATTACTCCGGTAATTTTATAATTGGTAGTACCATCTATCAAAATCGTTTTACCTATAATATCGGTGCTGCTGAAATATTTCCTGGCGATGCTTTCGGTAATCACCAGACTGTGCGGCTCTTTAAGCGCGGTTCTTTTGTCACCGGCAATCATGTCTAAAGTAAAAACATCAAATATGGAAGAGTCAGCATAGAGTACTCTGTCTTCCCGGATGTTTTCGCTGCCCTTCCGAATGATGATGCCGGGACTATTTTTGAAGCGTGTATATTGTTCAATTTCATTAAAATCCTTAATAAAAGTAGGTCCCATGATCGCCGGCACTTCTGCTCCATTGTAATTAAAATCACCGAATTTTACCTGTTCGTCGATCCTGTAAATATGGTCCGCCCCGCTATTAAACCTATCATAGCTGAGTTCATCCAGTACAAATAAAGCGATCAGGAGGGAACATGCTAGGCCTATTGATAAACCTGCGATATTCAGAATGGTGAAGGTTTTGTTTTTTCGTAAACTCCTCCAGGCAGTTTTAAAATAGTTTTCAAACATAGACCATGTTTTATTTCCTGTTTCAGGGCAAGAAAAATGCCGTATAATTATTGATTGAAAATCTTTACGTTATGAATTTACTGGAAAAAAAAATGCACGATTTTGATACACTGTCTGTTCACTTGCAGAACAGAACTTTTTTTTAGTCATTCAAGAAAGACGAATTGGAAGATGAAAGGATGCTTATGCAATGAATATTTACGATTAAATATTGACTATTACGGTTAAATTATAGCTGATAACTAAAATTGTGAACAGAACCTATCTGACGAATATTTTCCTATTGATCTTGTATATTACAGTTGTCTTCTTCCTGGTTTCTAAAATCTTATCTTCTAATTCAGTGATTCTTTCTCCTCCCAATTTTTCCACGGCTCTTCGAGACCGGATATTATTTTCATCGATGCAGAAAACAATATTTCCGACAAAGTTAAAGGCATAATCCATCAATAAAACTTTCATGGATTTATTGTATGCGCCTCCCCAGAAACGGCGCGCCAGGAAGGTCCACCCGATTTCAATCGCATTTTGAGTTTCTTTGACACGTGAAAATCTCGTACTGCCAATGATCTCGCCGGTTTTCTTATTGATCACTGCGAATGCTCCGCCTGAATCAATGGCCTCTTTAAAAAATATTTCAAACACTTCCCTTTGAAAACGGTTTTTTTCCGGGTGCTGCTCCCAAATAAGAGGATCT
>DATJWE010000202.1:0-11900 GCA_035501475.1 Puia sp.
CAGGAAAAAAGGTAATTTGAAAAAGATTTATTTTGTTACAGCCAATGACTTGACTTACGATCAGCGTATGATCAGAATTTGCCGATCTATGGCTAGCTACGGTTACGCAGTCGTGTTATTGGGCGTTAAACAGCAGCATTCTATCCCGCTAATAAAAGAAAGTTTTGATCAAAGAAGGCTTAGAAGCATTTTTTCAAAAGGTAAACTTTTTTACTTTGAGCTGAATATCCGCTTATTTTTCTTCCTCCTATTCACAAAAACAGATCTTATCTGTGCTGTTGACCTAGATACGATCATGCCATGCCTCGTTATCAGTCATTTGAAAGGGACAAAAAGAGTTTACGACGCACACGAATTGTTCTCAGAAATGAAGGAAGTGATTTCGAGGCCAATGATTAAAAAGGCCTGGAGAATGATAGAAAAAATCAGTGTGCCGAAATTTAAAAACGGTTACACAGTCAGCAAATCCATTGCAGAAGAATTTCTTTCGCGTTATGGAGTGAAATATGAAGTGATCAGGAATTTGCCGTTGTTATTGAAAAAAAATGTAGATGATAAAAAAGCAAATGTAATCACTGGGGTTAACATGGTGACTGTTCCGGGAATGCCCTCCTGGATAAACACCGATCGGTTCATCTTGTACCAGGGAGCCGTGAATCATGCGAGGGGCCTTGAAAATCTAATTGCGGCCATGCGTAAAATATCCGCAAAGTTATTGATATGCGGCGATGGAAACCTGATGAGCTATTGTCAAAACTTATCGGAACAATACAAGTTGCATGACAAGATTTTTTTTATGGGTCGGGTTGAACCAGGCTCGTTGTATGAAATAACTTGCCGGGCATACATAGGCATAAACCTTGTTGAGCCATACGGGTTGAACCAGTATTATTCGCTTGCAAATAAATTTTTCGATTATATGCACGCGGAGGTCCCGCAATTGACAATGGATTTTCCGGAATACCGGAAAATAAATGATGAATACCGTATCGCTGTTTTAATTGATGAAACGACTGAAAAAAAAATAGTGTCGGCCCTGAACAATTTGTTGCAGGATAATGTTCTATATCAAACATTACAGGAGAATTGCCGTAGGGCCCGGCTCAAGTACAACTGGGAAGAAGAACAAAAAAAATTACTTGGGTTTTATCAAAAAATATTGAGCTAAGGGTTGGAAAATCATCTACATATCATTTGTCACGACATCCCCTATCCGCCGGATTATGGTGGTGTATTCGATCTGTTTTTCAAAATCAGATCCCTCTCTCAGTCAGGAATAAAGATTCATTTGCATTGTTTCGAATACGGACGTGGCGAACAATCCGAATTAGAAAAATATTGCTGTGAAGTAAAATATTATTCTCGCAGGCATGGGCACAAAGGTTTTTCACACAAATTACCCTATATAGTTTGTTCTCGCGCCAATCATGAATTGCTCGATAATTTATTGCAGGATGATTACCCCGTTCTTGCAGAAGGGATTCATTGCACTTACCTGCTGAACGACGATCGGTTCAACAAAAGAAAAATTATTTTACGGTTACATAATGTAGAATGGATGTACTACAAACAATTGTATCACTCCTCTTCTTCATTACTAAAAAAAATTTATTACCTGCATGAGAGCAGGGTGTTGAAGAATTATGAAAGAAGTATTGCGAGAAAAGCTTTTCTTGTCGCAGTAAGCAAGCGGGATGCGGCTTATTACAAAGATGAATTCGGAGCGGATCATATTGCTTTCCTTCCTGTGTTCCTGCCTTATTGCGATGTGAAATCCAGGCAAGGTACGGGTTGCTATTGCCTCTATCATGGCAATCTCTCAGTACCGGAAAATGAGCATACCGTGATCTGGCTCCTGAAAAAAGTGTTTAATGATCTCCCATTGCCTTTTGTCATTGCAGGGAAAAAACCATCCGCACGCCTGGAAAGGATCGCCGGACAATACCGGCATAGTTGTGTGGTTGCCGATCCCAGCGAAGAAGAAATGCAGGATATTATTGAGAAGGCGCAGGTTCATATCCTCCCTTCATTTAACTGCACCGGTATAAAATTAAAACTGCTGAATGCATTGTTTAATGGTAGACATTGCATAGTGAATGATGAATCTGTAAACGCCACAGGATTGGAGAGTATCTGCCATATCGGCTCAGATGCTTCTGCATTTAAAAAAATCATCACAGAAACCTACCGTTCTCCATTCGAAAAAGAAGAAATAGAGAAACGCAGAGAGGTTCTGTTGAATTTTTACAACAATGAAAAAAATGCAAGACAGCTTATTCAATGGATATGGTAGCATTATCCATTACACGTCCTCGTTCAGTCCTGAGCGTGCGGGCAGGAAATTTATTTACCACGCGGTAATCATGTGTGGCCATGATGACTGTTGTTCCGTAGTCTTTTGAAATCTGGAAGAGCAACTGCATAATCTCGTCTGAGGTCTCCGGGTCCAGGTTGCCTGTAGGTTCATCTGCCAAAATAAGTTTGGGTGAATTCAGCAGGGCGCGAGCGATATCCACGCGTTGTTGCTCACCTCCACTCATCTCAAAGGGCATTTTAAATCCTTTTGACTTCAGCCCTACTTTGTCCAATACGTCGGCAATCTTTTCATTCATCAGTTTTTCGTGTCTCCACCCCGTGGCTTTCAGCACAAATTTGAGGTTATCATCGACATTCCTGTCTGTAAGCAGCTGGAAATCCTGAAAAACCACACCCAGGTTTCTTCTGAGAAAAGGTAATTTCTTCCAATTCATTTCCCGCAGGTCAAAGCCAACAACATGTCCTTCCCCTTCTTTTAAAAAAAGATCTCCGTATAAAGTTTTTAGCAGGCTTGATTTTCCTGTTCCTGTTTTTCCGACAAGATATACAAACTCACCCTTGTCAATCGCAATATTTACGTCTCCAAGAATAAGGTTATTGCTCTGGTATATGTTGACACCCTTTAATTCAGCAATTACTTCTGCCATAAAACAATATTAAAACAAAAATAAGAAATTTAAGAAGCAAGCTTTCCACAATTAACCTGATTTGTGTAAAACAAATATTGTCGCGAGTAACCCAGGCAATAATTGATAAGCCCGAATTTCCAAATTCGCATACTCACAGTCAGCCGAATCGCTCCACGGCAAAAGGTTTTATATCAATACTCGTTTTCTTTTCATTTACGATTTCATCAACCAGTTTTCCCGTGCCTGCACCAAGGCTGAGGCCCAGCATGGAGTGACCGGTAGCGACAGTGATATTAGAGTATTTTTTTATTCTTCCGATATATGGCAATCCATCTGCAGAACAGGGGCGATATCCCCACCAGATTTTGTCGGTCGCCGGCATATCAATTTCGAATTCCGGAAAAAACCGCTTCACTGATTCCAGGATGCCAGCTACTCTGTTTAGTCTCGGCGCTGCCGTTGTAGAGGTAATCTCCATTGTGCCTCCAAAACGAATTTTATTCCCATCCATTGGCGTAATGGCAACCCTGCCTTCTGCTAATACAGCAGGATGATTTAAATGATAGGGCGAATCCTCTAACGTTATCGAATAGCCGCGTCCGGGTACGAGGGGTAGTCCGGTATCCAGTAAACCGGCCAATTCTCTGCTCCATGAGCCCGTGGCAATGATAATTTCATCGGCCTGATAATCCCGGTCTGATGTAATTACTTTGTCTATTCTTCCGTTTGCTGATTCAAATTGTTTTACTTCCTGCCCCGGAATAAGATCAACTCCACGCTGCTGCAAATGACTAATCAGTGTTTTCATCAGCTGATTGGGATATAAATGTGTATCTCCCTTAAAATAAATCGCACCCAGGGCACTGATCCTGGTTTTCGGCTCCATTGCATAGAGTTCATCCCGGTTTAATAGTATCGCTTCCAATCCAAGTTCCCTGGCCTTTTCCACTGTATGATGTGCATGCGCTTCTCTCTCTTCCGTCTGGAATATTTCGAGCAAACCCTTATGCTCATATGCAAAATGAAGTCCCGGTAATTTCGCCCATTCTTCGTATTCATGCTGGCTGAGCAATGCAATATCACGAAGCGGAATGGCAGCAGCCTCCACTTTTTTTTCTGTAGCGCTCTGGATAAACCGGAGCCCCCACTGAATGAGCGCCCAATTCAATCTGGGTTGGACATAAAAAGGGCTTTTGGAATTGAACATCCACTTCAGCCCCTGGGTTACGATGCCCGGAGTAGCCAATGGAATAAAATGGCTGGGGCAAACATAACCTGCATTGCCATAAGAACAATTATCCAGAAAATCATTTTTATCCAGCACGGTTACACGGCAACCCGAACGTTGCAAATAGAAAGCAGAGCTCAACCCAATGATCCCGCCTCCGATAATGAGTACATTTTTCATTGCGGCTGCAATAATAATATGAAAATATGAAATTGGAGTAGAACAGGATTAAATCAGTTTGGGTGCAAGACGTTTTCGATTAATAAAATATATCAATACCGCTCCGGCATGGTCATCAAATAAAATTCCTGTAAGAAGGTTTTTTGCAGAATGCGTAAATCAAGCCAGAAGCTGGCATTGCGAATGTAGAATGCATCCCATTGGTATCTGCCAAATATACTTTCATTACTTGTAGCAGGCCCCGCAAAACCCTTTATCTGCGCCATACCAGTAATACCCGGACGGAGCAAATTTCTGAATTCGTATTCCGGAATCAGGTTTGAAAATTTATCACAATCAACCTGCATATGAGGTCTTGGGCCAATAATACTCATATCTCCCCGCAATACATTTAAAAACTGGGGAAATTCATCAACATTTAGTTTTCTAAGTATTCTCCCCACTCTTGTAATTCTTATATCGTTATCACTCGCCTGCAGACTATCGGCTTCCCTGTTGAGAATCATTGTCCGGAATTTGTAGCATGTAAAAATCCGGCCGGCTTTTCCTACTCTTTTTTGCAGAAAAAAAACAGGACCTCTGGAATTCAACCTGATTAAAAGTGCAAGGATTGGGGTGAGCCAGCTTAACACCGTGATAATAAAAAAAGATGAAAGGATAAGATCGAATGCTCTCTTGTAAATAAGGTATTGTTTCCTATCGTATAGATAGCCTGATAAATCCCTTTCTTTTTTACTGGCGACCAACTCCCCGTACACAGAGACAACAGAGCCAGAATTAACAGACATAATAAAATAATTTGATTTTGGTTAGCGGCAATCCATTCAATGCAACTTTCAAATCACCAGGAATGGTTTACCTCGTTTACATATTGAAAGGCAACCCTTTTAAAAAAATAATTGTACTTACTTATGGGTACGCATGGGATTCGGTAATAGTTGCCTGTTTTAGCTGAGGGCAAAATGCAATAGTTGTAAATCACTACTAAAAAGTCAATATCAGTTCAACTCAACATTAACTTATCCAAATGGAAGTCACACTCAAAACCAATGTGCTCAAAATATTGGTATATTTTGACCTGTTTGATTACCCCTTAACCGGCGATGAGATATACCGGTTCCTGGATTTAAAAACAGACCGAAATACTTTAATGGCGGATCTCAATCAGCTCACAGAAGAAAAGTATGTTTTCAAGAACAATGATTTTTATTCCCTGAAAAATAATCCTGCGCTGATAAAGAAAAGAATTACGGAAAATGATTATGCGCAGCCACTCCTCCTGAGAGCCAGGAAAAATTCAAAATTCCTATTTGGATTCCCCTACGTCAAAGGGATCTTTATCTCCGGATCATTGTCAAAAAATGTAGCGAAAAAAAAATCAGACATAGATTATTTTGTTATCACAGACCCGAACAGGTTATGGATTGCCAGGACAATCATGCACCTGTTCAAAAAACTGACTTTCCTCACTGGTCACCAGCACTGGTACTGTATGAACTATTTCATTGATGAAGAAGGCCTGCAGATCGAAGAAAAAAATATTTTCACTGCATTGGAATTAATCACGCTCATGCCCGTCCGTGGAAATGGTGCAATTGATGCATTTTTTAAAGCTAACAGCTGGTCTGCGAAATATTTCCCCAATTGTGTAGTAAATACAAGGCTACATGACGAAAAACCTCCCGGTAACCGGATGAGAAAATTAATAGAACGCATCTTCAACAGCAATGCGGGGAATAAACTGGATAATTATTTAATGAAGCTGACTACCCGGCGATGGAATCTGAAAGAAGAAAAACAAAAGCTGACGATCAATGGAACCAGGATGGGGTTAAGAACAGGCAAACACTATTGTAAGCCCAATCCTGCTTTTTTCCAGGAAAAAATATTAACTCTCTATTATAGCAGATTGAATGAATGGAAGAAAAGATGGGATGAAAAAATTCAGGAAATCGAGCCTTCCTTTCTACGGAAAGAAATAATATAATAATCCCCAATCGATCTCCAGGGTCTTTTATTTTTCAACTGATCTTCTTTTCTCTTTAACCATTTGAAAATAACCGGATATTTCTCATCAAATTTCTCAATATAAGACGGCGGAACAATTGTACACAGGCCTTCCACATCCAGGAGGTTGAATGAATATTTCATATGATCAATTACATAGGAAGGTTTATAATACCAGCATTTAAAATATTGTCCCTCGATATGCGCAGCGGCAGCTTTACTGCTGTTAAACCGGCGAAAGGCTGTGCTGAAATGTCCTTTGAATAAGAGCAGGGTTTCCCATAAGCAAAACGAGGGCAATAACACAAGGGTCACCATACCTCCCGGTTTTACCAGAGCTCCCAAACCAGCCAGTATGCTATCCAGTTCATTGGTGCAATTCAATCCCGCAAAATTGGAAAAGATCAAATCGTACGGCCCTTTATTATCCAGGTTGCCCAGGAAAGAATACGAACATATTTCTGAACTGATCTGACCAGAGAATCCATGCCTGGTCACTTTTTGATTTAACACATCGAGCATACCGGGGGAAATATCGGTCGCGTGTACACGATGGCCCTGTCGGGCAAAGTAAATCGCATCTTCGCCGGTACCTGCATTCAGTTCAAGGATCATGCTGTTAGCCGGCAAATATTTCTGTACATGAGTCCTTACTCTTTCACGTTTATAGCGTATAATCCCATTTGACGAATACAAATCATCGAATATCACCGATTGCTTGTTGAATGCGTCAACAATCGCCCGTTCATTGATCATATTTGAACTCATATTATTCATCAGGATGTTCTTTCGAGTGAATCCAGTCTTTGCTTGGAAATAAATGTAGCGGGAATATAATAAAGTATCGAAGCCGCTTTACGGATGATTGAAGAATTGATTAATAACGGATGTGTGAATATTTTTTTGATATTCTCCCACGCAATATGCTTTCGGTAAGTCTTATGCACATAGCGATGCAGTTGCTTGTAAAACGCAGCCTTATAGGTATTCCTGAACATCAGTTGTAATTCGTCGGAATCCGTCCAATTGGATTTTTCTTTCAATTCCGCTTTTACCTTTTCAAAAAAAACAGTGCCTGGCAAAGGATAGGAAACTGAAATACCAATTTCATAAGGAAGCAGTTCATTAATCATTCGAATTGTCTTTCGAATATCTTCTTTGATTTCGCCAGGATAACCGAACTGAATGAAAAAGGAAGGTTTTATTCCGTACTTCTTCAGCAATTGAGTGGCCTGACGAATCTGACCGATGGTAATCCCTTTGTCCATCGCATCGAGTATTTTTTGCGAACCGCTTTCAGCTCCGATCCACACATTATCGCAGCCGGCACGGGCAAGCGCATCGATATTATTTTCCTGGAGCAGAAGATCTGCCCTGCACTGAATTTTGAACCTGAATCGCAGGTTTTCTTTTTCCAACAGCGCTGCAAATTCGTTCACCCATCCGGGTTTCAATCCGAAAATGTCATCACAAAACCAGATATGGTCATAATGGAATTTCTCCCTCAGCCATTTTAATTCCATCACCACATTTTGTGGACTGCGTGAATTATACCTGTTGCCATATATCGGTTTGGCGCACCAGTTACATTTGAAGGGGCATCCCCGGGTAGTCGCCATGTTCAGTGAAAAATAGCCCGCCTGTTTCAGCCACGACTGACGATAAGGTTCAATATCTACCAGATCCCAGGCCGGGAAAGGCAGATTGTCGAGGTCCCTGATCACCGCTCGTTTTGTAGTCTGAATAATTTCGCATTGATGTAAGTATGCAAGACCCTGTATAGAATGAAAATCAGTTTTATTATTTTCAAGAGAAGTGATGAGCTCAACCAAGGTGAATTCCGCTTCGCCCAAAATAATAAAATCAGCGCCTTCCTCCAGATAGCTTTTACATTGATCTGTCGAATCTGATCCTGAAACAATCACTGTGCAACCCCTTTCTTTTGCCAGTCTGCTCATGCGGAAAGCGGCTTCACGCATATTGGTTAGACACATCTTGGTGAGATAATTAAACCCGTCGTCGTATATCACAAAAAAATCAGGTTGAAATTTTTCAATTGGAGAAATAATTTCTTCGGGTCGGCTGGCAAACATCGTATCAACAAAATGAACCACATGCCCATTTTCCCGCATCAGGGAAGCAGCATACAATGTACCGAGCGGAGGATATGGCAAACCCGTTGCCCATTGCTTAGGGTCAAAGCGCAAAAAATAAGAATGAGAAAAAAGAATGTTTGCCATATAGTTTTTACGTTGACTTTATTTATTCATGGATTTGATCCTGTAAATATTATATCCATAGACACAGGTATCCAGGTTATAATTCTCAGTTACCAGTTCATGAATGAATGAGCGCATATCCGCACCTACATCACGGGTATATTCTGCAAACAGAGGAACTGCAACAATGGCCGGCTTATCCTGAGTCACTTCATAAATAAACCTCTCTTTTGCCTTGCTTGTTTGTGTTACATTGAAATAAATGCTCGGGGATAACCGCTCGGAATACGCCTGCGCTTCTGCTCCATATCCTGCTATCAATACTTTTTGCAAATCATTTGTATTTTTTTTGATCCATAATCCAAATTTCCTTTTATCTCCAATATCCGGTTGTGGATAAGGTTCATGACAATAATTTCCAGATTGATCCGACGGGTGTGAGAACAATTTCTTCAGACTCACGAATGGTTCGATAGTCTTCGGAAAAAAACTAATCCATACAATCATCATCACCTGCTTGGCCGGCATTTTATAAGTTTCCACCACGTAGTTAAGCGATACAGCGGACATCAGCGACAACGCTGGTAGCATGTCTTTGAGATGTGCACGGTCATAAATACCGATGACATTTATTCCGATAAAAGCACAAAGGAGCCACCACACAAGCGGGTCCCATTTTTTCTTTATAAAAAAATAAGCCAGGATCAATGGATAAAACAAAATCAGCTCTGAATAAAAAAATTTGTCAGCAAAATTTTCAAGTCTCCACAAAGCGGGATGATCAGTCGCACTGCCAGCACCAAAATTGTCCGTGATGGCATAGTAAATAAAATCCTTCGGGGCGGTTCCTGCAAGAAAAAGGAATCCTGTAAACAGTAGCAGGCTGCATATGATACCGGCCAAAAACAAAATAAAAAACCTTCTGTTGTCGCGTAATAATAAAACCACCAGGGAGAGAATACCAAAGCAGGCCGACAATCTGAATTCAGCTCCTGATCCGGCAATGAGACCACTGAGAAAAAAATGAGATTTTTTTTCTGCAGACAGATACAAATAAAATGAAATGATAATACAGGTAACTGCATATGTTTCGGTGTAAGCAACATATTTCGATCCGGTGCTTCGCCAAAGTAGGGACAATCCATACAACGTAAGGGCGAGTAATCCTGCCTGTTTCCCGGCGATATGATTTGCGATGCGATAAAGAAAGTAAAGCCCAACTGACTGGCAGGCTATTCCAAGCAAACGCGGAAACCAATAATTCACTCCAAAAAACTTATCAGAAATTCCGAACACAGCAAAAATTAATGGGGATTTGTTATCCACTCCGCCGGAATAAGGAGGCAAACCATGACGGAACCAGTTACGACCGATATATTGCCACATGCCTTCGTCAAACGTAAAACCAAAACCATCTGTTAGAAACGCAATGGCCACCTGCATGACGGCAAACAAAATAATCAAATGCAGGACATCCATTTTGAAACGATATGTTTGATACTGTTGAGTCATGAGGTCAATAGTCAATGGTCAGTAGTCGATAGACATTGGCGAATTATATTTTAATTCCACCGACATTCATGCCGGTAGGAAGATTCAGATAACAAACGCATTTTTCACAAATGCTGTTCGTGTTCGTATCCAATGATTTCCTAAACCGGATTGCTTCAGCTCCGTTTATGATTTCACCCAAAGATTTTTCCCGGATATTTCCATACGCTGAATGAAAAAAACATGGGCGCACAGTCCCGTCTGCTTCCACTACTGTCGAAACCCAGGGAGCATTGCATTTTTTATATGGGAAAGGATTCAACCCATAAAAGGCAGCGTAGTACTCATATATCTTTTGAATTTTACTGGTTGATTCCACAATAAAGTGTGTTTCAAAATCATGCCGATGTTGTTCGATCAGGATATTAATTACCGATTTAAGCTCTGGCAATTCTTCGGGGCTGATTAATATCTCGTTTTGCCTTGGCTGATCCCACAATATTTCGCGATTAAAAGCATGACTGCTCGTATCTGCCGGCAAAAAACTGATTTGATTAAGCCCGATCTCTTTTGCGTTCTCAACAATATATGGCCAGTTGCGGAAATTAAGCCTGTGAATAACTGTGCGCGCGGTGATTTTATATTGAGGAGAAAGGGATTTTACCTGCTCCACACCTTCTTTCAATTTTAAAAAAGCTCCTGGAATGTTTCGGATCGCATCGTGGGTTTTTTCATCCCCGTCGAGCGAAACAATGATTTCATCGACAAACTGCACCAGGCGATCGGCGTTTCTTTTGATTGTTAACCCCGTTGAGAGTAAAGTAATGCTTATGCCCTCGTTGCGGATGATCTCACAAAACCTGAAAAAATTCGGATTCAGCAATGCTTCTCCCCCCGACATGACTACCTGCTGCGTACCCAGTTTTTTTAATGTACCCAGTAAGCCTGTAATATCAGATTCTGTAAGTTGTTTCAGGTTGCGGTTGCCTTTCCAGATATCACACATCACACATTGGCAGTTGCAGGCGCTATGAGGTATGAGGATTACAATAGGCAATGCAAAAATTGTATCCGTCCTCAGGGTTCTGTATCGCTTAAAAGTATGATATATGGATTGGGAAAACATCGGTAAAAAAATTAATTAATTTTTAATATATATCCAGGGAAAAGGGTTGCTGGTTCTGAAAATTTTATTCCTGACAGAAAATGGGTTCCTGAGTAGTTTGCAGGAATATACACTGAATTCGGTTATACAATGGTGATAGTAATAGTCCGACATTGCGGGAAGCCCGACGCGCGAATAATATTCCTTCGTCCTCTTCCTGGCATCATCGACTTCTTTTTGTTTATAAAATGGAGAATCGATGATATGGATCTCTCCCTTCTTGGTAAGGTGTTGCAGGCAGGTATTCAATATTCCTGAAAGCGAAGCAAAATATTGTACTGAAGCGGCCAATACAATCGCGTCGAATTTCAGATCGCTGATCACACCGGACCGGATATCTCCATATATAAATTTAAGTTTGGAATTGCTGTTAAACACGCGGGCAGCTTGGTGCAATTCGGTCAAATTGATGTCTATCCCGATGACCCTGCTTCCCGGAATCCTCGACAATTGATAAGTCAACCATCCGTTTCCACATCCTATTTCGAGGATGCTTAACAACTCTTTCCTCGTTTCTAATTTAGCAATTAATCGTTGCGCGGATCGTTTCCGAATCATCCATTCCGAAAAATGAGGGTGGCTGTCAGCGATATCAGGCAGATGAAACAATTCTTCATCCGTATATATCCTGTTTTCCCTGTTACGCAACAAAATATACTGTTCCT
>DATJWE010000203.1:0-34343 GCA_035501475.1 Puia sp.
TAGCATGAAAACACTACCCCAGATTTCCATGGATTTCGAAACAGAAAACGATCTCCGGCAAAAGCCACCCGTGAAGCCTGCCACTGAAGACCAACCTATGAACATCGGTATAAGAATAAAAAAACTGAAACATACAGAAGAACTTACACCTCCCCAAAAACAAGAGCCTGTCATTAAAACAAAATCTTCTCGCGGCCGGAAATCCATCAGGCAGGTTGCAGAAGAAGCTGATCTGATCAATATCCCGGAAGATGAAGTATTGTTCCAGAAACAATATTATACGATGGGAGAAGTGGCTGAGATGTTCCGTGTCAATCAATCCCTGCTTCGTTTCTGGGAAGCAGAATTTACTACTATTCAGCCGAAAAAAAATAAAAAAGGAGACCGGTATTTCCGTCCCGTGGATATCAAGAACCTGCACCTGATTTATCACCTGCTTCGCCAGAGAAAATATACCATTGAGGGAGCAAAGGATTTTTTAAAGAAAAACAAGCATGCTGAAGAAAAATTTGAAGCCATTAAAAAACTGGAGCAAATCAAATCCTTCCTGTTGGAGTTGAAAGCACAGCTATGACTGAATGACCCTGACATCCGTACTCGCTCCGGCAATACTGATATGAAGCCCTTCCATCAGCTTTAGAATTTCTAAATTCACACGTTCCTTAATCTTATTGAATTCATCGATTGAAATGGGAGCCGTGAAATAATCGGCATTGATCAAAAATGCACTGCCTGCAATGTCATTTAAAAATACAGTGGGGTTCTCGATATACTCCTTACGCAATATCTTTTCAATCCCATCAATAAACTGATTGATCAGATCAGATGAAGTAGATAGTCCGATCTGCAACCGCAATTCAGCCTTTCGCTGGGTGCGAAGGGTTTGATTGTCGACTACGCTATCCACCATTTGCTTGTTGGGAACTGTAACAAAAGTTTTTTGATCAGTACGGATTCTTGTACTGCGCAGGCCGATTTTTTCTACGTTGCCGGTAACGAGGCCCGAACTCGTGTTTACTTTTAACAAATCCCCGGTCGTAAACGGTTTGTCAAAAAAAATGATGAAGGAAGCAATCAGGTTCTCTATACTTTCTTTGGTTGCCAATGCGAGGGCTGCTCCGGCTATCCCAAGTCCAGTCCAGAGTTTACTGACCTCGAATCCGAATGCATAACCCAAAATCATCAGGATGCCGATGATCGCAATGATGACCTTCAGAAAATCCCGGAAGAATACTACGAGCTGGTGTTCCTTCATATCGCCGCTCGACTGGGCTTTCTGCCTTAGCAATACAGCAATGAAATCAATGATCCGAAGTAATAACCAGATAAAGACAACGATTAATGTTGTTCTGGCAATTCCGTGTACGACATCCTTTGAAGAAACCTCGTACACGTCAAAATTCAATTCTTCAGGAAATTTCAGGTCGTGTAATGCAGCAAGCGTGATGAAAATAACGAGAAAAGTTTCCAGCGGGCCGATCAGTAAATTAACAAAAGCATCTTTGTCCATATCCTTTCCAACGGTGCTGGCCAGACGATATAATATATCCGCTACCAGTTTGGATAAAATACGTTTGAAAAGAAGGCCGATCAGAATGGCAATCGCGACAAAAACATAGCTTTTGACGGGATTGCTCAAAATAATCCGGTTCCAGAAATCATGCATATAATTTCGTATTGGGGAGTCAAATTTATTACAAATCAGGGAACAGGTAGCGGGGGCAGCTAAAGGGGCAGGATTTCAAATGCTTAAAAAAATTTAAGCCTTGGCTGATTATTTTCTTGAATAAATTTCCAGTGCATTCTGCTTGAGTACATAAATTGAATTGGGTGTGATTATTATTTTTAACGCAGGAAGATAATTTGCCGGTATCGGCTGCCGCTGAATGTCGGGATTACCCGACTTATATTTAAAAAAATACTGCTGGTCTCTTCCAAACAAAGTCTTATCAATAACGCTGAAATCTTCCCAGCCGGTCAAATGTATTTGCCTCTGAAAAGCTCCGTACTGATCAAAAACATATGCTCCATGTGCTGAATCATACAGGTAAACCAGTCCATTCTGATCAATGATCGAAGTCGGATCCGGGGCCTGATCCGTGAATTGCCGGATATCTGTTGTCTGATCAACCAGCGATCCGTCATCGGCCACTTTTTTCAATTTCGCTTCCACTTCATCATATATCCAGGTGTTATTATCATAAGCCAGACCGATTGCCTTACATTGAAAAATTCCCAGGTTGCGAAGATCGATCGTATTTAAAATATTTAATAATCTGTCCAACTGGACAATGGTCAAAAAATCGCGTTGGTATAATAATATTTTCAGAGGATTTGTTACATCTATCAAATAAATCTTTCCGAAATGGCGCACGTCGTTATACACGGCCAGTGAATCCCCATTCGGACTGATCTTTTTCACCTGGTTGTCGGAGCTTACCAGATAAATATATCCGAGGTTGTCGACTGCAAAATCAACTATACTGCCCTGAATTCTCCTGACAAGTGAAAACGTACTGTCGGATTGGGCGTTTGCACAAAGACAGCCAATCAGAGATACAAAAATGATATATCGGCGAACGCATCTCATCTTCTAATGATCTTATCTTCCATATCAGGCAGCGCCGATTTTAGCGAGAGGCCGTCCTGATCGAATACCGCATAAGTACAATAAGTCATCCAATCTCCCAAATTGATATACCTGCTGCCATTGGCGAGCGAAATATCAATCGGAAGATGACGGTGACCAAAAATAAAAAAATCAAAATATTCTTTTTGCAGTACTTCCTTACAATAGATGACGAGCCATTCATTTTCTTCCCCCCAAAAGCGCTCCACAAACTGACCTGCAGCTGCACGACTCCTTCGACTTAAATAATTGGCGAGACCCACACCAACCGCAGGTGGTAAAATACCGAACAGCCATTGGCAAAATCTATTTCGGAATATCTTTTTGATGAATTTATACCCCTTATCCCCCGGCCCCAATCCATCGCCATGCCCGATCAGGAATTTTTTCCCATCACGCTCAAACTGCTTCGGCTCGTGATATACCGGAATATTCAGTTCTTTTTCAAAATAGCCCTTCATCCACATATCATGATTGCCCACAAAAAAATGCACCGGCGTTCCTGCATCTGTAATCTCAGCGAGTTTTCCGAGAATTCGAACATATCCTTTAGGTACCACTGTTCTGTATTCATACCAGAAATCGAACAGATCACCTACAATAAAAATTTCGCTTGCATCTTTTTTTGCTTCGTCCAGGAATCTGATGATGCGTTTTTCTCTTGCGAGACTGACTGTATGATTGGGTGCGCCCAGATGAAAGTCTGATAAGAAATATATTTTTTTGCCGGCGGGGATTTGCATTGTCAAATATAGCTATATGAAATTTCTTTTTTGCCGAAACTAAATCAGGATTTATATCTGTTTATTTTTTGCGAGATAACGGATATAATCACCCCCTGCAATGTGCTTTTTGTTTTCCACGGACCGGTTATATAAGTAGAGCCAGGAAAGACGTCTTACCCCGGTATTCAATTTTACCCATTTTTTTGTTCTCACATATTCACATTCAGCCGGAGAGGTTTTATCGTATCCTTCATATTCATCCAGAATTTTCAGAATGGAGTCAATCCCTTTTTTATCTCTGGCTATATATATTTCACCGACCACCATACATTTGGATTTTTTTGAACTGACGACTCCGGGATAGCTTCCTATGTCGAATAAGTCCCCCTTCATCGATCCTTTGCCAATAAATTGAAAATGATTGTTGAGAAGATCATGCAATGGATGACCAAAGTCCCTGCGCAAAGTGCCGTAAACAAACAATGTATTTAAAGTCTGCAAGGATGATGAATATTTTTTGCAGCAAACAGGTTATTTAAACGGACGGCCTTTCTTTAACCTCATCTACCAGGAAAACCCATACCTCTTTTGGGCCGTGAACTCCGATAACCAGGGTTTTTTCTATATCAGCCGTTCGGCTGGGTCCGGTAGCGAATGTTATAAGGGATGGCATTCTATCGGGGTATTTTTCTTTTAGCATCTGCAAGCCATCGCGGATATCATAAACTAACTGCTTTGTATATGCGATGCAGATATGCACCGGCGCATATACGCTTGTCGTCCTGCCGCTCTGCTGGGCAGTGCTCATGACAATGCTGCCGGTTCTTGCAATTAATAATTCACAGGAAGTAATGGCAGCGTCACAGTCGGCCAAGCCCTGGTCAGAAAAAAGCTGGAATTTATTTTCCTTCAGAATCGCTTGTAATTTATTTTCCGAGCAATAAATTTTTTTCCAGCCCGTGTGATCAATCAGGTTATTCAGTTGGGACACGAGTTCCTGGTGATTCAGGCAAAAAACAAACTTACCGTTAAGCCTGGTAAATTGTTCTGCAAATTCTATTTCAGGTTCCTGGCGAGAAGGCTGGAAAACTGAACTGCTTCCTTCGCTTTGAGGAAAAGGAAGAGGCGTTGAATGACTCAACGCCTGCCTGATTTTTTTGAGAATATTTTCTTTTGCTGTAGATACTTTCATTTTATTGCTTCAGTTCCTCTGTGGGAGCAGGATTGACTGAACCCGTTCCAGAAGAAGTCCCGTTTTCGCTGGCAGGGGTTTTATGTTCGGTATGATCCGACACATCCAATGCCCGTTTTTCTTCAAAAGGACGTTTTCCGATCAAGGATTCGACATCGCTCTGGAATAACACTTCTTTTTCGAGCAGGGCTTCGGCCAGTTTTTTTACTTCCTTGCTTTTCTGGGTGAGCAATTCCTTGGTATGATCATATGCCTTATCAATCAGCTTGCGCACTTCTTCATCAATAAGTTTGGAAGTTTCTTCCGAATAAGGTTTGGTGAATGTATTTTCCTGGACCGGATCATAAAAACTTACGTTTCCAACTTTATCATTCATCCCGTATATCGTGACCATTGAATAGGCAATCTTGGTTACCTGCTGGAGGTCATTCTGGGCGCCGGTTGATATTTTTCCAAAATTCAGTTCTTCGCTGGCGCGACCTCCAAGTGTCATACAGATCTGATCAAAAAGCTGATCGGTATTGTAGAGATATTGCTCTTTCGGCGTGTATTGGGCATATCCCAATGCAGCAACCCCTCTCGGTACTATCGTAACTTTTAATAACGGGTATGCATGTTCGAGGAACCAGCCACAGATGGCATGCCCGGCCTCATGGAAAGCAATAATTTTCTTTTCCTCAGGGGAAATGATTTTGTTCTTTTTTTCGAGGCCCCCGATTACTCTGTCCACTGCATCCTGGAAATCGTCCATTTCAACAGTTTCCTTACCCTTGCGGGCTGCGATCAGGGCTGCTTCATTACATACATTGGCGATATCAGCCCCGGCAAAACCTGGCGTTTGTTCAGCCAGTTTATGAATATCAAGCTTGCTCGAAATTTTGATGGGTTTGAGGTGTACTTTAAATATCGCTTCACGCCCTTTGAGATCAGGTTTATCGATAGAAATCTGCCTGTCGAAACGACCCGGTCTGAGCAATGCACTATCCAGCACGTCAGGCCTGTTGGTAGCTGCAAGAATGATAATGCCGCTGTCGCCTCCGAATCCGTCCATCTCAACCAGGAGTTGGTTCAATGTACTTTCTCTTTCATCATTGCTCATGATGGCATTCTTCCCCCTCGCACGACCAATTGCGTCTATTTCATCAATGAAAATAATGCAGGGTGCTTTTTCTCTCGCCTGTTTAAAAAGATCACGGACACGGCTGGCGCCAACACCTACAAATAATTCAACAAAGTCTGATCCGCTCATGGAAAAGAATGGAACCTGTGCCTCTCCGGCCATGGCCTTTGCCAACAGGGTCTTACCTGTTCCAGGAGGTCCGACAAGCAAAGCGCCTTTTGGTATTTTGCCTCCGAGAGAAGTATATTTTTTAGGATTTTTCAGGAAGTCAACAATTTCCATCACTTCAACTTTTGCTTCGTCCAAACCGGCTACATCATTAAAAGTAATATTGACTTTTGTACCCTTATCAAACAAAGTGGCTTTTGATTTTCCGATATTAAAGATGCCGCCCGGGCCACCGGTTCCACCCTGTCCTCCCATTTTTCTCATCAGCATCACCCAAATCAGCAAAATGATCAGTATGGGTAAAACAATCTGCAATAGTCCGGGAATCCAATCGCCTTCCTGAACCGGAACAACAGGCACTTCAAGTGTAGGATTCTTTTCAAAGAAATCATTCAGTCTTTTTTCAAACTCGTCAATTTTTGTTACAGGGAATTCAAAATGAGGTCCTTCAGGTTTGACTGTAGAAATGCTTTTGCTGAATTTTTCCTGATAATAAGGTTTATTTAGGCTGTCTTTCTTGATGTAAACCCTGACGAGATTTTTATTGGTAACCAGTACAATTTTAGCAACATCACCTTTTTCCAGCATATAATTCCGGAATTCCAGTTCGGAATCCAAATGGTGAGCATCCGGGGTGAAAGTTCCATATAATTGAAAGCCCAGAAGTACGGCAGCTATGATCCCCCAGATCCAGTAAATACTGAATTTCGGGCCTTTCCTGGGATTTAAATTATTGTTGTCATCCCCTCTCGGACGAAACCGGGGAGGATTGCTTCTATCATTTTGTTTCATGTTATCCTGTGGCATGTTATATTCTTCTGCTCTATGATCTATTATTAATGTTTGGATGACTAAAAAGTTCAGTAAAAGCGGTTAAACAATCGCCTATTAGCCTTCATGCTCCTCCAGTGTGGCATCACTCCACATCTCCTCCAACTTATAAAAACGACGACTTTCAGGAAGCATTATGTGAACAACCACATTTATATAGTCTATAAGCACCCATTGCAAGGCCTGGATACCCTCATGCTTATACGGTTGTTCCCCACATTTTTTTTTGACTTCCACTTCAACGAAATCGGCAATTGCTTTTATCTGGGTGTGACTGCTGGCTTCACAAATGATGAAGAAGTCTGCCACAGCTTCATGAATTTTCCGAAGATCGAGTGATATAATGTTTTCGCCTTTTTTATCCTGTATGGACTGTATAATGGTTTTTAAGATCTTTGAACTTTTCGTTAACCGCACCGCTCTCCCGCGCTTCCGGGTAACCGGCATTGACAATTGTTCCAATAATCAAAATGTTTTGATGATGTAATAAGTTTTAAGTAGGAAGTAAGCTTTAGTTCCCGGCGTGTGCGCATTGTACCTTCTCGCCTGAAGCAAGTATTTTATTGTTTGACTGTCTTTTTTTTTCACTTTGCCCAGTATCAAAAACTATACATTACTTTTTCTACATTCGCATGGCTCAAAAATAGTAATCTTTTACCAGATCCAATTATGAACATTTCCCGGAATTCAGACCGGTATATCGGACAAGATTTTATTGAGTTAGGTTCTGTCGGAAGTACCAACAACTATGCCATGGAGCAGGTTCATGCTGGATTGGCTTTTCACGGCACAATTTATTTCGCCTATGAGCAATCAGCAGGCAAAGGACAGAGAGGCAAATCATGGACTTCATCGCCTGGTCAGAATATCACCATGAGCATCGTGCTGAAACCTGAGTTTCTCCAGCCGGTTCAGCAATTTATCCTGAGCGTTACAATAGCTCTTGCCTGTTACGATTTCCTAAAAAAATATACGATAAAAGGATGGAGCATCAAATGGCCCAACGATATTTATTGGAATGACAGAAAGGCAGGGGGAATCCTAATCGAAAGTATTTGCAAGGGAAACGAATGGCTGTTTGCGATATGCGGAATCGGAATTAATATTAATCAGATCGAATTCCCTGACTATATCCCCAATGCCATTTCACTCAGGCAGATTACAGGAAAAAAATTTTCTACACCGGAACTGGCAAAAGAACTTGGTCATTTCATTGATAAAAAATATAAGGAATTAAAAGAAAAAGGTGTTGCCAAACTTTTGTCACAATACAATAGTTTGCTCTATAAACGTAATCAAACTGTAAAATTGAAAAAAGGGAATATTGTATTTGAAACGATAATAAAAGAAGTTACCCCCCTTGGTCAACTCATTACCTACGACACCCTGGACAAAAGTTTTGATCTGGGAGAAGTGGAGTGGGTGATATGAGAGAGAGTTGAAAGTAATCGCGTTGCTAATGGTCGATTGTTGTTAGCCGATATAAAAAAGCAAAATATAAATGGGTTATCAATAAGTAGTCTGTGACAACAGTCAACTGTCAACTGCTTTCCATGCTTCAATAATCTCTTCCGCGTGTTCCTTATTTTTCGGGCGAAGGAATATTTTCCGGATCACTCCTTTTTCATCGACCAGGAAAGTAGTACGATGCAAGCCCATGTAGTTTCGGCCATATAATTGTTTTTCGCCCCAGACCCCGTACTGATCAATGATGGCGTGTTCGGGATCGGATATCAGTGTAAAAGGAAGATGGAATTTTTTTTCAAATTTCTTGTGTTTTTTTTCATCATCGGGGCTGACTCCAAGAATAACGTATCCTTTTCTTTTTAAAGAAGAATAATTGTCTCTCAGATTGCAGGCCTGCACAGTACAGGTAGGGGTGTCGTCTTCAGGATAGAAATACAATACGACTTTCCTACCCCGGTAATCTTCAAGGGATATTGTCTTTCCATTCTGGTCCCTGCCGGAAAATAATGGAGCCATATCACCTTCTTTTAAATGAGTCATTCGCTTAATGTGGACACCTGCCTGCCGGCAGGCAGGTGTGAAAATAAAGTATTTATTAATCTGATGCGTCAATGAACTTATTCCAGCCCCATGTGTTCCCATTTGCCTATGATCCTATGTGGTAAATTTTTTATTTACCACATAGACACAATAGAATCATAGGAACACATAGGTATTGGAATTTTTTCACCTTGTAAATTTGAAGATTTGTTCAGTTTTATTTCCGGCAATGTCTTCAACACTCACTTTGAGTTCATGCGCCCCGGGCGGACAATGTTCATCCATTTTATAAATAAAAGCCCTACCCTTATCGTTGGTGAACATCAGCCATTTGCCATCCAGTTCGGCTCTGAAATTTTTATATTCATCCAGGTTATCCTTAATAACAAATTCAATCCTTGATGCATTATTAAGAATAGCTCCGTCCTTAAAACCCACCGGAACAATAACAGGAGCTTCTTCATCCAATACCAGTTGGAAATTGCCAAAGTCCCTGAAGCTGGCCGAGGCCCAATCGCCCAACCATTGCGGTTTCCTGATTTCAGTCTTGTCGCCGGCAAAACGCTGCATCACCACTTTATCCTTTTGGGATTCGGAAAGAGCGGCTGTCAATTTGATGCGAACCAGCAAAGAGTCCTGCAATGGGATATAGGCGAACCCAATATTATGCACGGCAGAAACCACATCGGAAGCTGCAGAATTTACTCTGGTATACTGAACGTGGACTGAATCATATAAAGATTTTTCACCGAGATAGAACTCACAGTCATCTGTTTCATATCCATCCCACATTCCCGGATAAAATAGTTTTCCGGGGTAGGACAAAGTCCCGGAATCATTTTGAGAATATTGTATTTTACAATTCAGTTCGGAACGATTGCCATAAGCATCTTTCACTTCAATTCGAATCCGGTGTATTGAGCCGTCGCTGATATCAATCGATCCATCTCCCGATTCATTCTTATAAATAGAATGAGTGTATCCCGGTAATTTGAATAATTGCTGGAGATAGGGTCCGCCGTTGGCCCTGGTCTTATAGTCTATGTGCGCATTTATATTTCGCGTATCCTCATAGCTGATATTATCCATTTGAAAACCTGCTACCGGTTTTGCATTATCGTAAAGTGTAGCTTCATAAATTCCGTTTGGGTTTGTCGAGCCGGACTGGGTATCAAATCCACCGATGGCAAAACCGATATATGCAGAAGGGGATGAAATAAGCGGAGTTCCTATTGAATATCCTGCACCTGCTTTCCTTGCAGGGAAAATTTTCGGGCTTTGTTCATAAACACTTTTACTGCGATCGTACAGAGCCAGTCGCTGAATTACCGGTGGTGTGTTATCCGGTACCGGGAGTCCAAAAAGTAAAGGGTTCAAATTCACATCATCAGCCGTTCTCCTGATCTCAAAGTGCAAGTGAGGTCCTTCCGAGCCACCTGTACTGCCGCTCAGGGCAATTAGATCTCCCTTTCGCACTGAAAATTTCCCCGGCGGAATATCCAGGAATACCTGCCAGGATTCCATTTTATATTGCTGCTGCTTCACATATTCAGCCAATGCCGGAAAAAAAGAATTCAGGTGGGCATATAAGGTAGTGTATCCATTGGGATGATTGATATAAATAGCCTGTCCAAAACCCCAGGGTTCAATCTTAATTCTTGCAATATACCCATCAGCAGCGGCATACACAGGCAGGTTCACGCGCTTTTCCGTGCGAATATCGAGGCCCATATGATAATGATTAGCCCGAAGCTCTCCAAAATTTGCTGCCAGTTTGATCGGGATTCCCAGAGGATTCCTGAAATAATTTTTCGGGTAATTTTTGGCGGGGAAAAATTGGGATAAAAGCTGGGAACCGATCATCAAAAATACTGGAACAGCAAAAAGCCTCTTCATTATACAATTATGCAGTCTCATTTAGAGATGCAAATCTCTTAAAAATCCCAGATTAGGATCGGCATCGATGAAAGAGTTAATAAGAAAGAATTAACATTTATGAAAAATCCTGTTACCTGAATCCTGAAATATTCGTCCAAATCTGTGCTGACGCGGGTTTTGAGAGGAGAAGAGCATACCGTTCAAAAAAAAATTTACTAATCCCCGGTTCGTGGTATCAATTTTTTAAAAATTGGTACAGCTTTTGGCATTAAGTCATTGTCTTATTAGTGGCGAATGATATACATTAAAAAAGTTTTATGAGAAGGTCTAAAAATAGAGCTGTTGTGTTCCTGGCATTCACGATCGGGACTATCATAGGACTCTTCAGAGGAGAAGAAGCCAAGCAGAAATGGGTTTTCAAGATCAAGAGCAAATATGATAATAAGCGAATGATCGCGGAGAGAAAACTCATTGCCCGCAATGGTGGAGTATTGCTGGATGAGATTGAAATGTCTTCCTTTCACAACAATTAATTTCTATATATACATTTCTTATCGTTACTGCCCCGTTAAGAAGCGGGGCTTTTTCTTTGTAATGGACAATAGACAATAAGCAATTGGCAATTTTCAGTTTAAACAGATTTTTCCACATCTCCCCCCGCAGGTTTCCCCATTTCGTATAGGTCACGAAAATTTATCGTAAAAATTAATTGCGCTGCCTTACTTTTGCGCAATTTGTTTTGACATGCCTAAAGACGTTTCTATTCATTCGGTTCTTATTATTGGTTCCGGCCCTATCATCATCGGACAAGCCTGCGAATTTGACTATTCCGGGTCACAGGCTGCACGCAGCCTGAGGGAAGAAGGGATCAAAGTCATTCTTATCAACAGCAATCCGGCAACCATCATGACCGATCCCATGATGGCCGACAAAGTTTACCTGCTTCCGCTGACGGTGGAAAGTATCGAACAGATCCTTGATGAAAACAAGATCGATGCTGTTCTGCCTACGATGGGCGGGCAAACCGCTCTCAATCTCTGCAAGGAAGCCGATGACCTCGGCATCTGGCAAAAATATAATGTAAGGCTGATCGGAGTGGATGTGGCAGCTATTGAAACCGCAGAGGACAGGGAAAAATTCAGGCAGTTAATGGTGAGAATAAATATTCCCGTGGCTACTTCCCGGATTGCGAATTCTATGCTTGAAGGAAAAGAATATGCACAGGAGATCGGATTCCCGCTGGTCATTCGCCCCTCATTTACCCTAGGTGGTACCGGAGGCGGATTCGTGATGCATAAGGAGGAACTCGATGCTGCACTGGACAAAGGTTTAAAAGCATCTCCCATCCATGAAGTCCTGGTCGAAAAAGCGGTTCTGGGATGGAAAGAATATGAACTGGAACTGCTTCGTGATAAAAATGATAATGTAGCGATTATATGTACCGTGGAAAATGTGGATCCGATGGGCGTGCATACTGGCGATTCAATCACCGTTGCGCCTTCCATGACTTTGAGCGATACGGCATTCCAGGATATGCGCAACAAAGCCATCCTCATGATGCGCTCACTTGGCAATTTTGCAGGGGGCTGTAACGTACAGTTTGCTTTGAATCCCGATACGGAAGAATTGATATCTGTTGAAATAAATCCGAGAGTAAGCCGGTCTTCTGCCCTGGCGTCTAAGGCTACGGGTTATCCCATTGCAAAGATTGCTGCTAAGCTGGCCATTGGATATACGCTGGATGAACTCAAGAACCAGATCACGCAAACAACCTCTGCTTATTTTGAACCCGTCCAGGATTATGTGATTGTTAAAATGCCCCGGTGGAATTTTGATAAATTCAAAGGATCTAACGATACCCTCGGCTTGCAGATGAAAAGCGTAGGTGAAGTGATGGCTATCGGCAGAAGCTTTACCGAAGCAGTACAAAAAGCCTGTCAGAGCCTGGAAAATAATGCCATTGGATTGGGTTATTATGGCAAGAGTCAGATGCATGCGGAAGAACTGATTGAATACATCAAGATTCCCAAATGGGATCGCATTTTCAGAATTAAGGATGCACTTATGCTTGGTGTAAGTGTCAAAACAATTTCCCAGGCAACGGGAATCGATCGTTGGTTTATTTATGAAATACAAAAGATTTGTTTACTCGAAAAAGAAATAGCCCTATACAAACTTGATACACTGCCAACTGAATTGCTTCGGGAGGCTAAGCACACGGGATTTAGCGATGAGCAATTGAGTCGCATCATGCAGAACGGCCGCGAAGAAGATATTTATGAAAAAAGAAAAGCAGCAGGCATCACGAGGATTTATAAAATGGTTGATACCTGCAGTGCTGAATTCGAAGCTAAGACTCCCTATTTCTATTCGACATTTGAAAACACAGGAGTGAATGAAAGCAAAGTCAGTTCTAAAAAGAAAATAATCGTACTTGGTTCAGGACCTAATCGAATCGGCCAGGGAATAGAATTCGATTATTGCTGTGTGCACGGTTTGCTTGCAGTGAAAGAATGCGGCTATGAAGCGATTATGGTCAACTGCAACCCCGAAACAGTTTCCACTGATTTCGATATGGCTGACAAGTTATATTTCGAACCCGTTTACTGGGAACATTTGTGGGAAATCATCGAGCACGAAAAACCAAATGGAGTTATTGTACAACTCGGGGGGCAAACCGCGCTAAAACTGGCAGAGAGATTACATAAAAATAATATTCCTATTATCGGAACAAGTTTCGATAATATGGATATTGCTGAAGACCGCGGCCGTTTCAGTGACATGCTCAAAGAACTTGAAATTCCCTACCCTTCTTACGGAACAGCCTTTACCGTGGACGAAGCTGTGGCTGTGGCTAACAAAGTCGGTTATCCGGTTCTCGTTAGACCGAGTTATGTATTGGGCGGACAGCGCATGAGGATCGTAATTAATGATGAAGAAGTAGAGAAAGCAGTCATCAGTCTGCTGAAACATATTCCCGGAAATAAAATCCTGGTGGATCATTTTCTGGACCGCTGCCAGGAAGCCGAAATCGATGCCATCTGCGATGGCGATAATTTTCACGTGATGGGTGTGATGGAACATATTGAGCCGGCGGGAATCCACAGTGGCGACAGTAATGCGGTTCTTCCGCAGTTTAATCTGACTCCGCTGATCGTTGAGACAATGGAAGAATATGCCCGCAAGATTGCTTTCAGATTAAATATTAAAGGGCTGATCAATATTCAGTTTGCGATCAAGGATAGTAAGGTATACGTGATCGAAGCCAATCCCCGCGCTTCCAGAACAACTCCATTTATTGCGAAGGCCTATCAGATTCCATATCTCAATATAGCTACCAAAATCATGTTAGGGGCAAACAAATTGAAAGATTTCACCTTCAACAAAAAACTGAAAGGGTATGCCATCAAAGAGCCTGTTTTCAGTTTTGAAAAATTTCCGGGAGTGAGCAAGGAACTGGGCCCCGAAATGAAATCCACCGGTGAAGCCATTCGCTTTATCAAAGATTTACGCGATCCTTATTTCAGGCAACTTTATAAAGACAGAAGCATGTATCTGAGCAAATAGGAAATCGTTGATCGATGGCGGTGGAGAAGCAGAGTTGTCAGTTGACAGTTCACAGTTAATCGATATTATTTTTATTTTCTTAAGTCCGCCAACGACCATCCACCATTGTACCACCAACTCTCTATTGTCAACTGTAAACTGTCAACTACACCTGTACCAATCCGCTCCTGATCGCATAGAGGACAAGTCCAATGCGGGATTTTACTTTTAATTTTTCGAAAAGATGATTCCGGTATTCATCCACCGTGCGTGGGCTTACATACATCTGGGCGGCGATATCTTTATAAGTAATTTCTGAACAGATAAGCCTCAAAAAATCTTTTTCTTTTTCAGTCAGCACAACCGGTTCTTCCTGCCGGTCGGCATCTTTGTGCAATCCGCTGATAATTTTTCCGGAAATATATTCTGAGAGATAAAAATTTTTTTTCACGATTGAGTCCAGTGCATTTTTCAACTCTTCCGGGTCAATATTCTTCAGAATATATCCCTTGGCACCAAGCCGGAGCATTTTTATGATTGTCTTTTCATCGCTGAGCATGGAAAGCGCCAGCACTTTAATCTGTGGATAATTCTTATACAACCACCTCGCCGTTTCATAGCCATCCATTTCGGGCATATTCACATCGAGGAGAACGATATCCGGGACTATATGCTGGGCGATTTTATTCTTTATTTCCTTTCCGTTTTCAGCTTCAAAGAGCACAGCATAATTCTCAAATGAATTCACCAGCTTGGCTAACGCCTTTCTCAAAAGCGTATGGTCATCTGCGATAGCTACCTGTATTTTTTTACCTACTGCGCTCATACAAGACAGCAACTTAATTAATTCAAAGGTAATTCCACAGATATTTTTGTTCCTTTCTGAGGCTGGCTTTGAATTGATATTTCGGCGCCGATCAGGCGGGCGCGATTCATCATATTCCGGAGTCCTAGACCACTGGAAGAAGATGTTTCTTTTTCCTTTTGCTTTTTCTCCATACTGAATCCGACGCCATCATCTTCCACTTTCAACACAAATTTATAATCACTTGAATAAATTATGGAAACATTTACATGGCCGGCCTTGGAATGTTTCAGGATATTATTCATCATTTCCTGGTACATCCTGAAAAGGAAAATGGCCTTTTGTTCAGTAAAATGATATTCTCTTCCCGAAGCGGAAAAATCAACTTTCAACAAACCTGTTTTTCGTACAGATTCCAGGTCAAACCGGATGGCTTCAGTCAGGCCAATGTCAGCTATTCGATCTGTATGCAGGCTCTTGGTCAGATCCGACAGGTCATAGATCACTTTATTCAGCATCTCGCGGGAATTCTGCACGCCTTCAAATGCAGGATGATCTTTTTCAATCGGTGCGCTGGCCATCCATAGTTTTATTACTGATAAAACCTGGCCTATATTATCGTGGAGTTCCTGGGCGATGCTTTTCAAAGTTGATTCCTGGATTTCCAGTTGCGAGCGCAACAATTCTTGCTCATATTGCTCTTTCATCACAACGAGTTCTCTCTCCTGTTTCTGTTTTTTTCGCTGGTAAAGAAAGAAGATAACAAAAATGAACCCCAATAATAAAATAGCCAATAGGATTCCTATCAGGATTGCAACATAGATTTGTTGATTTTGATCCGGCATAGGAACGCGATGATAAATAACAAATAAGTAAAAATATTAATAATCGAACGTATGAGTTCTAAATTTTTAAAGATAAACATAGGCGGGTTATGGATAAAAGTAATAAAACTGAAAATAGGGAACATACAGCAATAATTAAACAAAACTGCAGTACCGATCCAGAATGCCGGTTCGCGGGACAATTTATTGGCGCTGGGAAACTGAAACAATTCATAAAAATAGAAGATGCACATCGCTGTCACTAAGAAGCAACCCACGGCATAAGACATCGAATCAAAACCTTGCGCTTTCCGGATAATAAAAATATTGATTAATGCAAGTAATGGATAGATCCACATGATATTTATGATGACCCTTTTTGCTTTTTTATTTTGAATAATCTGACGAAGAATCCAGAAATAAAAAATAAACTCCAAGACTACAAAGATGATATACAATAAAGCATTCGGAGTGTTTCGCTTTTGAAGATACTCTCCTATTTGCTCGACTGCAAATGCAACAAACAGGTAAACCGGAAATAATTTCAAATAAGATTCTGAATCAGGCTGGAAATAGACACTGAAACTCGCTAGCAGGCAAACAAATAGCAAAACTGTTTCAAAAGAAATACTCATCGCAACTCAAAACAATACAAATTTATATTATTACACAAAAAAACCTCAGATCTGAGGTTTTTTTGTAAAACGTAAAATAGACTAGCCTATACAACAGACACTCCTTTTTCACCACGATCAACGAGAGTAATTCCCACTTCGGCGGAAGCTGCTGGAGCAAAGCCGCTGCAATACGGAGGGCAAAGTAATCCTAGATTTATACCCATAATTGTTGAATTTCCATTCCTCGTTATGTACAAATCTTTATTGGCATTACCACTTTCTGTTTTCTTACTCTTGGTAGCTACGAGAACGATGGTTTGTCGTCCTGCATATTCCGGCTTTTCTTCAAAATTTTCCGGGTAAGCAGCGAAATAAAATTTTATTCCGTCGGCTCCGTTTGTCTTAGCATCCTGAATAAATTTTTCCAGGTCTTCAACAGGGAACCACACACTGAGTGAATCTTCCTTACCGATGCGTTCCGAATTGTGAACCCATCTTTCCTGTTTGTAAGTCCTGATGACTTCATTTACGTATTCAGTATTAACATACTTGCCTACCTTTAATGAATTTTTTTCAATTGTAATCATAGCTCGAAAGTTTTAGGTTTAAGAATTGTTTGAGTACCTAAAAATATTAGCTACTGATTCAAGGTTGGAGGTGCAAAAAAAAGTCAATCAAGTAATTATAAATTAATACTATTTATAAAATAAAGACTGTCAACAAGTCATGTGGAAAAAAGCCTAAAAAAACCGTTTTTTGACGGGTCCATTTACCGTAGAAAAAAATGTTTTTTTACCCGTGAAAAAAAAGCTCTTTCCCTGTGTAAAAGAACAAGTGAATTCCTTCCTTCGTATAATAAAATAAATTAAACATATTTACTGAAATTTTTCAGGTCCCGTTTTTAAAATCCTATATTCTTTTGTAATCCTTACCTTCTCATGACAAGCTTTGCGGAAAACCCTGCAGGTTTTACGATCTTTTTCCAATCTGCCCCATTTAGTAGTAACAAAATAATGCCAGAAAACTAATCTCCACATCCCACGAGGCCGAAATATCTTTTTCACGCAGTTCAACACAGTATTCAGAATTTTTTGTTCCGTCTGTTCCAAATGATTTTACAACCCATTTTTCTTTGGAAAGAAGCTCCTTTTTTGCGATTGGTAATTCCATTCATCGGGGGTATTTTATCCTGGTATTTCCATGCTGAAATGGTTGTCGTATGGACAATCTTTTTCACCGTTATTTGCGGTCTCCTGCTGATGAGACTGACAAGTCTTTTTTTTCAATTCAAATACAACTGGATCAAAGGCCTCTTGCTTAACATGCTCCTTTTTTCTTTGGGAATGTTGATCGTTTCTCTCCACGATGCTGTCAACGATAACCATTCTCTTACCCAGATTTACAAAAAAGGAGATATCATTATTGCCACACTCGAAGAACAACCCGTTGAGAAATCAAGAACCCATAAAGTCGTTGCTTCTGTAGAAACAATTATCAGAAAGAATAAATGTTTGACCGCAAACGGAAATATTCTTCTGTATTATCAAAAAGACAGTCCTTCAATATTTACTTATGGAACTACAATCATTTTCAAAAAAGCTCTCCTACCTGTTCTGAATTCAGGCAATCCCGGATCATTCGACTATCCGCGCTATTGCCATTTTCAAAATATAGATTACCAGGTTTATTTAGGGAGGAAGGATTACCGGTTACCTGGCATCCTAAAAATTAATTTTCTTAAAAAATGGCTGCTCGATGTCCGGATGCAATTGATTCGTATCATCAGGACTTTCCTGAAAGGTGAAAAGGAAACCGGATTGGCAGAAGCGCTATTGATCGGATATAAAGATGATCTTGATAAAACGCTTGTACAATCTTATTCGCATACCGGCGTAGTACATATCATTGCTATTTCCGGATTGCACCTGGCATTGATTTACGGACTGCTGCAGTTTTTCCTGAAAAAATTGGGTGCGACTCAAACAGGAAAATGGCTAAAACCGGTTGCCATCATTATCGCATTGTGGCTGTTCAGCTTTTTATCAGGCGCTTCTCCTTCTGTGTTGCGTTCAGCTGTTATGTTCAGCTTTGTAGTGATCGGAAACAGTCTGTCAAAATCGGGATCTATTTACAATAGCTTGTCAGCATCAGCCTTCCTCCTGCTTTGCTATGACCCTTTCTGGCTTTGGGATGCAGGCTTCCAGTTGTCATATTCAGCGGTGTTAAGCATTGTTATTTTCTTTAAGCCCGTTTATCAATGGTTTTATATTCAAAATAAATTACTCGACCTGATCTGGAAAACAGCATCAGTTACTATTTCAGCACAGGTACTCACCACACCGGTTAGTATTTACCAGTTTCACCAGTTCCCCAATTATTTTTTGTTTACTAATCTGCTCGCTGTTCCCTTATCCAGCCTGGTTTTATTGGGAGAATTGTTTGTTTGTGGTATTGCTCTCATTCCCGTCGTAGCGAGAATAGTCGGAAGCCTGGTGTCATGGATGATTTTCGTGCTGAACAGTTTTATTGAACATATGGAAAGCCTGCCTTTCTCTCTATGGAATTGCTTATACATCAATTCCTCTCAATTGATTTTCTTTTATATCATCATCGCGGGATTTAGTTATTGGCTATTGAAAAAAGATAAACCTTCCCTGTTTCTGGGCCTTCTCGCACTCCTCGGTTTTGTAACGTTAAGAACTTTTTCTTTCAACAAAGCTTCAAGCCAAAAATTGATTTTGGTTTATAACCTACCAAAACAGGAAGCCATATATTTTATAGGAGGCAGAAAATATTCCTGTCGATGCGACAGTGCTGTTTGTAAAAACGGATTAATTCAAAATTTTTATTTGCAACCTGCAAGAACAATATATCGTATTTCACCGGATTATTTATTACCGGTCACCCAAACAGATAATGTCGTTGTCAGGTTAGGTTCGAAAAAAATTATCGTGATCGATCGAACAATCAGTCTTACTCACCCGGTATCGAGAATTCCCGTTGACATCATTATTCTCTCAAAAAATCCCTCCGTCACTATTCACAATCTTTCACCTGCTTTAAATTGCAGTCTATGGGTATTTGATTCATCCAATTCAGGCAGGAAAATAAATGCGTGGAAAAAAGAGTGTGATGAGCTCGGCCTTTCTTATTACTCCATTCCGGATAAAGGCGCTTTTGTCATGAAGGCAGATTGATGTAGTTTTGCCACTCCTTAGTCTATGCCTGCATCTAATTACACATTCCAGTCAACATCCACTGTCATGAGCAAAAAAATTCAATCGGCGCTTATTTCTGTATTTTATAAAGACGGCCTGGAGCCCGTGGTAAAGCTTTTACATGAGCTGGGGATTCAAATTTATTCCACCGGAGGTACACAGCAATTCATAGAAAAATTAAATATCCCCTGCATACCTGTGGAAAATCTTACCACTTATCCTTCGATTTTGGGAGGCCGAGTCAAAACTCTTCATCCTTCAGTATTTGGAGGCATTTTGGGGAGGAGGGAGAACGAGATGGACGTGAAGGAAATGGAAGAATATAAAATACCTGAAATTGATCTTGTTATTGTTGACCTCTATCCCTTTGAAGAAACAGTGGCCGGCACATCAGAAGAAAAACTGATCATCGAAAAAATCGATATTGGCGGGCCTTCAATGATCCGTGCCGCTGCAAAAAATTTCAAAGACGTAGTAGTGATCGCTGCCAAAAAAGATTATGCAGCAATCAATCAGATCCTGAAAGAGCAAAAAGGTGAAACCACGATGGACCAAAGAAAATCCTTTGCTGCAAAAGCATTTGAAATAGTAGCTCGTTACGATCTTGCCATTCACAATTATTTTCATCCCGCCGACGAATGGAAAATATTACAAAGCGGCCAGCAGCAGGGCCTGCGCTATGGTGAAAATCCACACCAACAGGCTATGTTTTATGGTGACTGGAATAAAATATTCACTCAATTACACGGCAAGGAAATTTCCTACAATAATTTGGTTGATATCGATGCCGCACTACAACTGATCCATGAATTCGGCGATGACACCAGTTTTGCAATCATCAAACATACCAACGTTTGTGGAATCGCTTCCCGCTCATCGGTCACAGAAGCCTGGTCGTCTGCACTGGCCGGAGACGCGGAAAGCGCTTTCGGTGGTGTTCTAATTTGCAATAAAGAAATTGATAAACCCACTGCAGAAGCGATCAGCGAAATCTTTTTTGAAGTCCTGATTGCTCCTTCGTTTGCGGAAGATGCGTTGGTTATTTTGAAATCAAAGAAAAACCGTATTCTCCTGCAAACCGTTAAAAATGCCCCTGTAGAAAAGAAAATGTTTAAATCCGTTCTCAATGGCACATTGATGCAGGATGTTGATGAGGGGAATTTCATCAAATGGGAGGAAGCCGGGGGAAGAGAAACAACTGCACTGGAAAAGACGGATTTGATTTTTGCTAATCTTGTATGCAAACATCTTAAATCAAATGCGATTGCATTGGTTAAGAACAGACAGCTTGTTGGCAAGGGATGCGGACAGACAAGCCGCATTGATTCATTACGCCAGGCCATTGAAAAATCAAAGCAATTTAATTTTGATCTGAAAGGCGCCGTGCTCGCATCAGATGCTTTTTTCCCTTTTAATGATTGTGTAAGCATTGCACATGGCGAAGGCATTTCGGCTTTTATACAACCTGGCGGATCTATACGCGACAAGGATTCGATCGACTATTGCAAAGAGAACAACCTTGCCATGGTGATCACCGGGATGAGGCATTTTAAACACTAGCTAACTGCTTTGGAAAGTGTACTAATCAAAAAATCGCATATACCCGGACGTGAAAAAAAGACAACAGCCTTTATTGCTTTAATTGCGCTGTGCTTTCTTTGGGGAACGACCTGGGTGGCGTCAAAACTGGCTATACGATATATGCCCGCCCTGCAAATGGCTGCCATCCGGCAGTTACTCGCGGGTTCTATTTTCCTCTTCTTTTTTATTTTTAAAAAAACTGAATGGCCACGTGGAAAAGAGTGGATCAATATCGTAGTGCTAAGTATTTTAAATATATTTCTTACAAATGGCCTGACAACCTGGGGAGTGAAATACATATCGGCAGGGCTGGGAGCAATCATCGCTGCCATTTTTCCATTGTGGCTGGTAATTATAGGCCAATTTACCGGGAACCCGAAAACATCATTCAAAACACTTATCGGTTTGCTGCTTGGTTTCGGAGGGGTTTGCCTAATTTTTTACGAACATCTTAAGGATTTTTTTGATCCGGGTTTCCGCTTTGGGATTATCATTTCATTGCTGGCATCCCTCTCCTGGGCATTCGGCACATTATTTACAAAAAAGCAGGTAAAGAAATTCAATCCTTATTTCAGCATCAGCCTGCAAATGATTATTGCAGGAGTTTCTTTGTTACTTGTTTCCCGGGCCGGTGGCATGCATATCCCCATCAGCCAGATCCCCTGGCAGTCATGGACAGCCATTGTATACCTGGCTATTTTTGGCTCGATCACATCGTTCATTGCTTTTTTATATGCCCTGCAAAACCTGCCGACCGAACAGGTTTCCATCTACGCATATATTAACCCGATAGTTGCTGTTCTTCTTGGTTCAATAGTATTCGAGGAAAAACTTACCGTGCTGATCGGAATCGGAGGACTGATTATTTTATATGGAGTCTATCTTGTAAACAATAGTTTTCTGAATAAACAGAGGAAATCATGAATCCAGCCCGAAGTTTCAGGCCCGATCAATCTCGGATTACATATCCCAATACACTTCGTCTTTCAAAAACACTTCATAAACCTCTTTCCAGCCGGAGAAATTAGAATCGATTCCTAAAAAACTGTTGTGCCAGATAGTAACCATCAGCCCGTTTACTCTTTTCACAGCGTGGTAATAGTTCATTAATTCATGTAAAGTTTGCTGTGCAGTGAGCTTTTGTTTATAGAAAGAATTAGAATCCATAAAACAAAAAGGGAAGAGCATAAGATTTGTCTGCACTTCTCTTTCCAGATCATACCAATAAAATGAAGATGCTACAGAAGCCCTGAAACCATTGATACTGCCATATCCCATTGAAAAATCCTTTTCAATCCCTGCTTCAATAAGCCTGCGGTAGGTGAAAGGAAGTTTCATCCGGATATAATGCTGGCGGCTATATGTCACTTTTTTATTGATGACTTCTTCCAGCCACCCGATTTCATCGCTCAGCAATTGTTCATCATCTCCACTTTGCCAGGAAGGATGAATCCCCACCGTATATCCATTGGCGTGATACCTGATCAGGTTTTGTAAAGCATGTTTGGAGGGAGAAATATTCTTATCGTAGTATTTTTGTTCTTTGGCAACCAGGAAAAAATAGTAGGCCCTCATCCGACAATACAAATGCAATGAATCAAGCCATTCATATGAATCAAAAGGATCTTTTTTATTTTTCGTCAGCACCTTCATCCTCTCTCCCACCATTGACCATTGACCATTGAGCATGGATTTAAGTAAACCCCCGATATTCCTTTTCCACCCTTTGTGCAAATATGAATAAGCAATATCGATATCGTAGGTAGGAATAAATTTAAAATAGGAATGCCTGAATACAAGATCAGGGAATTTTTCCTGAAGGGTTTTCTTAAAATCCTGCAGCCAGATATTGACCAATGGGGATTGTAGAAATCCTTCCTTAAAAGCCAGGGAGTTGGTATGCGCATACCGGCCGAATTCATCTTCCTGATGCGGTAAATATTCTTCATAGCGACTAAGCAAATAAAAAACAGCAGCAAAAATATCAAAGGGTAAATCACCACTGGTTTCAAAGAATACTTTATAATAATTGAGTTCGGAACAATCAATATTTTGTTTGGAAACTCCGGTTTCAAAAAGCAGGGAACTGTTTTTTATAAAAAATTCATCCCTGGATAATTCCTCGCCTGAATAATTAATTTTTGGATGGTTATACAGAAGAAATTCCTGTTTGTTGGTAGTTATATCAATCAGATCATTAAATAATTCTTTTGAAATAAAAGAAACTACATATGCCAGCCTTGGGGTATTATATTGGGAGTATAAAAGCATGAACAGGTTCGTAAAAATAAAAAAGTCAGCATAATTACCGACCAGAAAATTTACGTAAACAGACCGTATTTTTTACCGGCCTTCTTTTTCTGTCCACAATTGATTAAAAGTCTTTTCCGTGAAATGCAGATTTCCCCTATGTGCCGTCCACCTCCTGAACATTTTTTGCATGGCCCAGTTTTTTATTTTGCTATTCCCTGCATTCATCAGTTTACGGCTCAGGCTTGATTTCCTCCAGGCTTTCCAGGCAATCCTTTCAAAAAGGGAAATATGTTTGCCCCTGACTGCTTCATAGCGGTTTTCGAGCAAGAGTTCGTGCAGGTTGATTTTTACTGCACAAACCTCGGTACAATTGCCACAAAGCGAGGAAGCATAACTAAGATGCTTCCACTCACCCATATTATTCAGATGCGGAGTGATGATTGAGCCAATCGGCCCGCTATAAGTGGCGCTATAACTATGCCCGCCAATATTTTTATATACAGGACAGGCATTCAGACAGGCTCCGCACCGGATGCAATACAAACTTTCTCTCGCCTTATCATTAGCAAGAATATTTGTTCTTCCATTATCCAGCAATATCACATACATGTCTTCGGGTCCGTCTGATTCACCGGATTGTTTTGGGCCGGTAATGATGGTATTGTAGACGGTCAGGCGCTGACCGGTTCCATAAGTTGCAAGGAGAGGCCAGAATAATCCGAGGTCATTCATTGTAGGAATTACTTTTTCGATTCCCGCAATGACAATATGAGTTTTTGGGAAAGCGCAGCTCAGTCGGGCGTTACCTTCATTTTCTGTTACTGCAACAGCACCGATATCTGCAATAATAAAATTAGCGCCTGTGATACCTATTTCGGCTTCAGGGTATTTCTTGCGCAATTTTTGCCGGGCTACTAAAGTAAGTTGCTCGGGAGAAAGATTCGGCTCGGTATTTAATTTTTCATAAAACAGCTTAGCAATATCCTCCTTGCTTTTATGCATGGCTGGTGTTACAATATGATAAGGAGGTTCTTTATCTAGTTGTTGAATGTATTCGCCGAGATCAGTTTCAATACTTTCAATCCCTTTTTTTTCTAAAAAATCATTCAATTTGATTTCCTCGGTAACCATACTCTTGCTTTTCACAATGGTGCGGCAGTTTTTTTCCTCACATATCAAAGCGATTTCATTAAGCGCTTCTGCCGCGTCTTCTGCCCAGATTACCTTTGCCCCTCTTTTTAATAAAGCTCCTTCAAAATCTTCCAGGAGTTGATCGAGTGTTTCGAGGGCCCGCCATTTAATATTTTTGGCCCGCTCCCTGGCAAGGTGAAGATCTGAAAATTGTTGTTTGCCTATGGGCACTACTGCGTCATATTTACCGATATTAAAATTTATTTTCCTCCTGTGATCAAGATCATTAGCCTTAACAATACTCTTAGCCAAAAATGTTTCAGCGTTTCCTTTCATCATTCTTTTATTTTATGATCCGATCGGCGATACAGATTTACTGACGCATGCCTGTAGCATCCTTCATACTGTCCATTGCCGTAACCTTGCATTTAAAAATAAGCCTGACTGAATATACCCGGCTCTGATCTTTGTGATGAACCGTTTGATAAAATCTTTTATAGGTAGCCGTTAAATCACCAATAATAACTTCATCCGATGAAAATGAAGGTTCTTTTGATAATTTTAATGATTGCATTTCCGGCAGTACGGTAATATCTCTTTTGTAGCTACTGTCACTTTTTTTATCCTTATATGTTAACATCGTGCCCGGGTTTGCATGCAATGTACTGGTAAATTTGTCCTGGTAAATTTTAATCCCAACACCCACACCTGCATATTTTCCAAGTCCGCTGTTCAGAAGTAATGTATCATTAAATTTAAAACAGAGGCAACCGGCTGCAAAAAAATCGCTTGCACTATCTTTCGGCGGTTTCACTAGGGCGCCATTTTTATACAAATAAAAAATCGCAATATTGTTTTCCAGGGCTTTTTTCGTTTTACTGTGCAATAATTTTTTAGTATTTAAGCTTGAATCGCTTATTTTTTTTGAAATAGTGTATTTTCTCCATGGCTGATTATCCTGGGCATTGGCTGAAATAGTTATTGAAATGCCAAATACCAGCAGTATGCTACCAACAGAACCTTTCATAAATACTTGATCTTTTAATCATTTTGTTGTTCCAAATGTTTGGCTGTCGCTTCAAGTGCCGTATAAAAATCATTGCCATATTTTCTAATCAGGCTTTCTTTCAAAAAAACATAAGCCGGAAGTTTTAATTTTTTTCCCAACACGCATCCGGGGTGACACATTTCTTCTCTTGGCTCATAGTTAACATATTCGATGTCATCATGCTTGCTTTTCTTGATTTTGATAGGATACAAATGGCAACTGATCGGTTTTTTCCAATCTGTCAGTCCATCGTGATAAGCCTGCTCAAACGCACATTTGATAATCCCGCTTTTATTCCTGAAACCATAGGCACAGATTTTCCCTTCGATAGTTGGAGTGACCCAGCCAAAACTTCTATCATATTGATAGAATCCGTTTTGTTCAATCTCGCGAATACCTTCTTCTGTCATATACGGTTTCACTTTTTCATAAATGCGGTTAATGATATCTTTCTCGTCCTGCTCCAAAGGTGCACCTGCGTCACCGTCTTCACAACAACCACCCTTGCATTTGTTAAGATCGCAGGCAAATTGTTCTTCAACAACCGAATCACTGACCAGTATATTATCGATAGCAATCACAAAACATTAGTTTAATATCACACAAAGTTAAAGGTGCCTAAAGTCATGGACAAGTGTCCTGAGCCGTTTGCATGAATTCGTTTTATTAAAGAGATACCTAGCCTTTCCATTGAAAAGTATTAATCAGGTGTTGCATGTCTTCCTGTAAAAACTGATTGACAATACGGAGCGAGTCCTCGTTGGGTGTAACGTCAAAATAAAGGGCACCCACCAAAAAATGTTTTATGGAATCGCTTACAAAAAACCGTTTGGCCGTTGCCGTATTTCCACCTATGTCGAAAAAAACGCCGTGAACACCCAATGGAGTTTGCATCAATGAATCCCCGATTGAAGTCGCTTTATACGTATGCTTATAAGTCATTTTATATGCGTCCTCCCTGAGCTTATCAAAATTATGATTGACCTCCTTATAGCTGATATATATGCGCGCATTGAACTGTGGAAAATCGATATTGATCCAATAAGGGTTCTCAGGTTTATCATCAAAGAAGCTGGTATCTTTCACCACATTTGCATATAGAGGATATTCGAATGAATAAGGATAATCTGGTTTATTAAACTGCTGGTATTGATGACGAGGGAAATTAATCCTGAAATAGCCTCTTGGTTTAGGAGTATATGGACTATTACACGAAATGAATAACTGCACGCAAGGGACCAGAAACCACGCACAAAAGACAAAACTGCGAGATTGGCACAAAAACCAATCTCTTTTCCCTGATTTGATTTTAACAGAAAATTTCACGTGCTGCTTATTACTTTTATTTAGTCATTTTAATCAGAACCTTTACTTTTTTGATCCGGCTGCTGTCTGCATCGAGAATGGTAAATTCAAAATCTCCTGAAGTGATGACATCATTGACTTTTGGAATTTCACCCGCCAGTTCGAGGATAAGTCCTGCCAACGAATCACTGTCTCCCTTTACTTCATCGAATGTGCTAACCGGCAGATTCATGGCCTTGCATACATCATTGATCATGGTTCTTCCCTCGAATACATAGGCCCCGTCATCGAGGCGATTGCCGGCAATTTCGTCATCATCAAATTCATCTTTGATATCGCCTATCACTTCTTCCATAATATCTTCAAGCGTTACAATGCCGCTGGTCCCTCCGAATTCATCGACAACGATTGCAAAGTGGATTCGGCTGCTTTGAAAATCGTGAAGCAGGTCTTTGATCATTTTATGTTCATGCACAAAATAAGGTGGCCTCAAGAGGCTATGCCAGTCAAACCGATCGGATTCGTTAAGATAAGGAATGAGATCTTTGGTATGAACCATTCCGGTTATTTCATCCAGGCTTTTTTTATACACAGGCAAACGCGAATAATGCAGTTCTTCAATTTTTTGTTTCAATTCACCAAAGTTGATTGAATCTTCAATTCCATGCACATCCAGTCTCGTTTTCATAATCTGCTTCACAGTGATATTGCCAAATTTTATGATTCCCTTCAGGATGTTTTTTTCTTCTTCCGTAGCATCACTTGTCGCCGTCCGGTCTATTGCCTGGTCCAATTCTTTCAGGCTATGTGCTGCAGATTTTTCGCTTCCGAACAAATGTTCCAGTTTATCTGATTGATGAATAAACCAGCCTCCCACTCTTTTAAAGAGTAAATGAATGATTTCAGTTACACCTGAAGTATAGAAAGCGAACTGAAGGTTATTTTGGGAAGCCCAGACTTTAGGCATAACCTCGCCGAATAAGATCAGGACAAAACTGACAATGATTACTTTGATGAGAAACTCAAAGAACCAAAGATTTTGTTTGAAAGGAATGACCTGATCGATTAAAAAATTAGACAGGATTATAATTCCGATATTAAGCAGCGTATTGGCAATGACCAGTGAAGCCAGCAGGGTTTTGGGTTCTTCCAGCAGGGTGACAATTCTTTTCCAGGAACTATCCTGTTTGGTTTTGAGAATATTGATATCCTTATCAGTCAAAGAAAAAAAAGCGATTTTAGATCCTGAAACGATAAAAGACATTAAGAGGAAAAATAGAATCAGGACCACCAATATAGTTGTTGCCTGGACATTAATGATCAGTAGTAAGAGCGGCAATTGGTCAGTAGGTAAAATATTATTTAAAGGGTGATCCAAAATAATCCGGTTTCGTTAACAATAGCGCGATAATCATAAAGGCAGGTCGGTAAAGGCCTGCCTGTTATCAGTTACAAATTTAATGAAATGTTGATCTCAATTTCTAAAAGGGTAGATCTTCAGATGGCTCACCTACATGTGGCGAATCCTGGCTGCCTATTCCTTCCATTCCTTCGTGAGGAACAGGGCCATGGCCACCTCCATCCGAACGCTTATCCAGCATGATCAGATTATCGCCCACAACTTCTGTTGCAAATTTTTTATTTCCTTCTTTATCTTCCCAGCTTCTTGTTCTCAATCTTCCTTCTATGTACACCAGACTACCTTTATGTAAATATTTTTGAGCCAGCTCTGCCAGTCCACGCCACAAAACCACGGTATGCCATTCTGTTTGCGAGATCAGTTTGCCCGCCCTGTCTTTAAATGTTTCTGTAGTAGCCAAAGAAAATTTTGCAACCGCGATATTTCCTTCGAGATACTGTACATCCGGATCTTTTCCCAAATTTCCAATGAGCATCACCCTGTTTACGCCTCTCATAAAATAATGTTTGAAGTTTACAATCCGCTCCCTGAAAATAATTCCTTTTAAAGTTAAATTTTTTCGGACAAATAAAGGCAAATATTCGTTCCGAATATGTCAATTAACATTTTAACGAGCTTAAAACAATTGCTGTAGCGGGTTTTGAAGATAGGCTGTAATGAATTTGGGAAATGGGTAATCTTTTAATCTGCTCTTTTTGACTAATATATAATCCCCCAAGACCTGGATTGGCTTTGCGATCCGGATATGCACGAATTGTCCCCGTATGGTTTGATGCGTAAGCTCCTGGCTACATATTTCGGAGATGGCTGATATCTCAAACTTTTGTTCATGAAATATTTTTTTAAAAAAATCAGAAGCGGCTATCTTTTTTCGAGAGATCAGTTTTGAAGACTCCCATAAAACAAATTCGTATAAGTTCTTCCATATATCCTGCCCTGTTCTTTTCCGGATGTAGATTCTGCCATCCGCGTTTTCAATAATCAGATAGCGGAACCAGCGTATTTTCTTCTGAATGGACCTGGCTTTCAATGGCAGCAAGTCCGTCCACCCTTTTTTATACGACATGCAATCCTTTTGGAAAACGCAATCAGTGCAATTTGGATTTTTGGGTTTGCACATGACTGCTCCGAAATCCATGATCGCCTGATTATAAATGCCAGGCTTCTTTTTATCTAAAAGAGCAAGCGCCAGTTTCGCGTACAAATTTTTTCCCGCAGCAGTATCGATGGGTGCAGTGATTCCGAAATATCTTGCCAGCACTCGTTGCACGTTGCCATCCACCACAGCTTGTGGTGCATTAAACGCAAAGGAAGCGATAGCGGCAGCAGTGTAAGGACCAACTCCTTTCAATTTCCTGATCTCCTCATATGTAGAAGGAAATCTACCATTATAATCTCTGACTATTTTTTTTGCCGTTTCAATCAGGTTTTTACATCGGGTGTAGTATCCCAATCCTTCCCACAATTTGAAAATTTTTTTTTGCTGAGCTTTGGCTAATTGATGGATATCCGGAAACGTGTTCATGAACTTTTCATAGTACTGTAGCCCCTGTTGCACACGTGTTTGCTGTAGGATAATCTCGCTCAACCATATTTTATACGGATCATTTTCACCCTTCCAGGGCATGGTGCGGGTGTTTTTCTTATTATGCCAGTGAAGCAATTTTTTAGTAAAATCCATTATTATTCAGCTCTATATTACAAAAATTTTTCTCGTTTTACAGGTTATACTGAACTATTAGGATTGTTGTTATCATTTCATAATCAATACATTACGAATTAGTTAGAAATTAACCTGTGTTTTCCCAAGGCCACAAAGCAAGATTCCACAGAAAGATAGTTGTAGTTTAATTTTTTTGTTATATATTTAAAATCAGAATCTTATAAAAATTAACACCATGAGAAAGGCAGACCTTGTTAATCAAATATCAGATAAAACAGGTATACCTAAGGTTGACGTCCTTGTGACGTTGGAAACCATGTTTAAAGAAGTTAAAGACACTCTCTCCAAAGGAGAAAATATCTATATCCGAGGATTCGGGAGTTTCATAACCAAAAAACGAGCCGCTAAAATCGGTCGTAATATTAAAAAAAATATTGCTGTACACATTCCTGAACACTATATCCCCTCGTTCAAACCTGCCAAGGAATTTGTTGCAGAGGTAAAAAAACTGCAATCTGTAAAGGAACATCAGCCAAACCCGGACGAAGAAATGTAATTTTGCTGTTCAAAATAAATTGAATTGAAGAGACCACAGCTTGTTTTAACGGCAATTGGAATTGTATTACTTATCGGATTATATATTGGGGGAAATACAGTCCCTCCACATCCAAAGGAATCTCAATCAGAAAATACAGCGGAGCAGAAAGAAATTGATATCCATGATATTTTTCAGCCGTTTAAAGCAAAACTGACTCCAGCCCAACTGGCTTATGTAAACAGATTGGAAAATTCTGTTGTCAGAGGAGATATCAAAAATCAGGAATTAGCTGCTTACAAAGAATTAGCCTCTTTTTGGAGAGATTCAGTGCAAAATTCATTTCTTCCCGCTGCTTACTACACAGCCCAGGCTGCCAAATTGGAAAATTCTGAAAAAAATCTCAACTTTGCTGCCCAATTATTTTTGAATGGCCTTCGCAGTCAGGACAACCCTGAGATGAAAAACTGGATGGCCAAACAAGCTAAAGAGCTATTTGAAAGCGTGTTACAAATGAATCCGGGAAATGATTCTGCAAAAGTTGGTTTGGGTGCTTCCTATATTTTTGGAAGTGCTGCCGGCAATCCGCAGGAAGTGATGCAGGGCATTCAGCAGATACTGGAAGTTGCCCGAAAGGATTCAAATAATATGTATGCCCAGTTTATGCTGGGTTTGGGGGGAATTGAATCGGGGCAATTTGATAAAGCGATTGTGCGTTTAACGAAAGTAGTTGTGCATCAACCGGATAATATCGAAGCGATACTTAATCTGGCTGAGGCTTACGAACGAGAAGGCAACAAACCGCAGGCCATTAAGTGGTATTCAGCGGGAAGAAAGTTAAGCAACAATCAGGAACTTATTAAAGCAATCGATCAAAGAATAAAATTATTACAATAAAACCTTTTTCCGACAGGGAACAATGAATTGAAATTTATTAGTTAACTAAAAAGCTTTTTGCATGCCTTCTGGTAAAAAACGCAAGCGTCACAAAATGGCGACGCATAAACGAAAAAAAAGATTGAGAAGAAACCGTCATAAGAAGAAGAACAAATAAAATACTTCAAGCCGGTCCAGACAGATCCGGCTTTCTTTCTGAGCTGAACTTTTTTATTTACTGTCATTTTTCAGATTGCCTGCACCAGGATGGCAGTAAAATAAATCTCCTTCAGCGAATTGTTTCCTTTTCGTGATGATATGTATTGATTGAGCTTGTAAATTTTGTTTACACTTGAATAAGGAACTGATCATAAATGCAGCCCCCCAGGGCGTTGAAATAGCCCTCTTAGAGGATAAAAAGCTGGTTGAACTGCACCATGAAAAAGCTGATGCAAGCTTTGCAGTGGGTGACTTGTATCTTGGAAAAGTAAAAAAACTAATTCCCGGATTGAATGCTGCATTTGTGGATGTCGGGTTTGAAAAAGATGCTTTTCTTCATTATACAGATCTCAGCCCCTACGCAAGATCACTGTTGAAATTTACTCAGCTGGCACTTCACGACAACAGTCCTGTCGGATTTGATTTCAGCAGCTTCCAGGTTGAACCTGAAATTATCAAAACCGGAAAGATCAATGAAGTACTCAACGGCAAGCCAAACATACTTGTTCAAATCCTCAAGGAACCGATTGCCGCCAAAGGGCCGCGTCTGAGCTGTGAAATTTCTCTCCCCGGAAGGTTTGTGGTGATCACTCCGTTCAACGATATTGTCGCAGTGTCCAGAAAAATCCATTCATCAGACGAGCGAAAACGTTTACAGAAAATTGTGGAAGCCATCAAACCAAAAAATTTTGGAGTGATCGTTCGCACGGCTGCAGAAGGAAAAAACACAGCAGAGTTGCACGAAGATTTAACTGAACTGGTAGCTACCTGGAAATTAATCCAGCACAATCTGAAAAATGCAGTGGCTCCGGCCAAAATTCTAAGTGAGCAAACCAAGACCACCAGCATGTTGCGCGATTTATTGAATGAGGATTTTAATAAAATTGTCATCAATGATCGCAATATCTATAACGATACAAAAAACTATATCCAGCGTATTGCTTCGGATAAAATTGACATCGTATCCTACTACAGCAATGGCTCCCCAATCTTCGATCAGTTCGGGGTTACAAAACAGGTAAAAGCAGCTTTTGGAAAAACAGTTAACCTGCCGAGCGGAGCTTACCTCATTATAGAACACACCGAAGCCCTTCATGTCATCGACGTAAATAGCGGCTATAAAAGTGTAAGTAATAACCAGGAACAAAATGCACTCGAAACCAATCTTGAGGCGGCAGAAGAAATTGCACGTCAGTTACGATTGAGAGATCTGGGTGGGATTATTGTAGTGGACTTTATTGACATGAAGCTTCCTGACAACAAAAGGAAACTCATGGATGCTATGGAATCATTCATGCGACCCGATCGTGCAAAGCATGCTGTACTACCGATTTCAAAATTCGGACTCATGCAGATCACGCGTCAGCGGATGAAACCTGAAATAACCATCAATACACAGGAAGTTTGTCCAACCTGCAATGGTACCGGTAAGATTTCTTCCGCACTAATTCTGGAAGATGAAATTGAAAAGAACCTGAGTTATCTTATCAACCATCAGCACAAAGACCTTACACTTACAGTTCATCCCATCATGTTTGCCTATCTCACAAAAGGTGGTATCCTTCGTTCAAAAAAATGGAAATGGAGAAGAAAATATGGACAAGCAGTTAAAATAAAACCTAATACTAACTACAATCTGACTGAATTCCATTTTTTTGATAAGCATGAAGAAGAAATAAAATTGTAAAGGTTGAATTCTTCATGCTATTGCCAGTCTTCGCAAGCCGTTCAATTCATAAGTATTCACCCTGACATTATCGCTCTACACAGAACCCCTTAGAATTGTCATTATCCATATGGAATTTTTTTAATATAATGAAAAAATCTTCAAAAAAAATAGCCGGTTTTTATTTGAGTATTAAAACTGATTCCTGTTCTTCATTTTCAATAGTTTAAAAAAAGCTTAAAAAACTCGACCCTCTCAAGTAGCTAATTATCAATACATTATGAGCATACTAAGACAAAAATCAGAAACTTTTTAGATTTTGAAAGTTATTCACAGGGCCAAAAAATAATTTTGTTATGTGGCGCTAATTTGTAATTTAGTGCAAGAATTTAATGGGTTAGTAAGTAAAAGGTCAGCTTCAGTAGCTGGCCTTTTTACTTTTGCTTTCAGCCATCGTTTTTACACCTTTTTCGTCGCTTCATTGAAATAAATTCTAATCGCTATCTTTTTACTGACAGGCAACATTAACGAGATCATCTTTTTTATTTTAGTGTACATCCATCCTGAATTATTCTGCCAAAATCAACAACCATAATTTTAGTAACAGGAACTTAAACCTGATAATACTTCTACCTTTACTTCATGAGCAAAATAAAAACAGCTTTTTTTTGCAGTAACTGTGGTCATGAAAGTCCGAAATGGCTTGGCAAATGCCCGAACTGTGAACAGTGGAATACTTTTGTTGAAGAAGTGATCATCAAAGACAATAAACTTGAAGAAACGGATTGGAAAAAATTTTCTGCATCAAAAAAAGAAATTAAAACCATTTCGATCAGCGAAGTGATCAGCGGAGAAGAAAAAAGAATCATCACCGCGGATGCCGAGTTGAACAGGGTTTTAGGAGGTGGCATTGTTGAAGGAAGCATTGTGTTGGTTGCAGGTGAACCCGGCATAGGAAAAAGTACACTCTTCCTGCAAAACGGATTGTCTTTAAAAAACATCACGACACTTTATATCAGCGGCGAAGAAAGCGAACAGCAAATCAGGATGCGGGCAGACAGGCTGAAATTTGACCGCTCACCCGAA
>DATJWE010000204.1:0-29286 GCA_035501475.1 Puia sp.
CTGGCAACATTTCTGCATACACTTCATCAACCCCTAATGAACGGGCCACGGCCTTCGCTACTGTTTTATCATCTCCGGTAAGCAGCATCGTACGACAGTTGAGTTTCTTTATCGCCTCAATAGCTTGCTTTGCCTCTAGCCTGATTACATCGGCAACGCTGATAGACCCCACAACGGTATTATTTTTGACAACCAAAACAGTTGTAAATCCTTTTTCTTTTTCTTCTTTGAGATAATCTGCTATTGTAGTATCCAGTGACATTTTCTTTTCTACGAATAGCGTTGTATTGCCTATAATAATTTCATCATTATTGATCGTTGCAATCATTCCTTTCCCGGGTATGTACTGAATACTACTGTAGGGAAGAGGTTGCAGGTTTTCTTTTTTTGCCTGGGAGTTAATAGCAGTTGCAATCGGATGTTCTGAATGTTGTTCGGCAGATGCGGCTAATTGTAATACTTTCTCTTTGCTGATACCGTTAAAATTTTCAACTTTCATCACTGTAGGCAATCCCAAGGTCAATGTCCCTGTTTTATCTAATATCACAGTATCTACTTTGGCTAATTGTTCCAGGTAAATGCCGCCTTTCACTATGATGCCTTCTTTTGCTACGCGACCAATGCCTGCTAAAATGGCGAGTGGTGTACCTGCAGCCACTCCGCATGCGCCAGCGGCTACTAAAGCTGCAATCGCAGACACTACATTATGGGTAAATAGCCAGGTAATTGTTGCACCAGCCAGCGCGAGGTAAACCAACCGGGCGGCCAGCTTATCAGCCGTTTTTTGGATAGGCGCTTTTGAATTTTCTGCCTCTTCAATTATCCCTATTATTTTCCCAAAAGTTGTATCAAGCCCAACGCGTTTCACTTTCACCTCAAGAATACCAGTCTGATTAAGTGTTCCGGCAAATACTTCTTGTCCCTGCAATTTTTCAACTGGAATTGATTCACCTGTAAGTGATGACTGATCAACGAACGAATTGCCTTTTACTACAATGCCGTCAACAGGGATAGAGGATCCCGGTTTTATAATGACAATATCATTTTGTTTTATATCGGTAATATCAGATTCGTTCTCTTCTGTCCCTTTGCGCACAATGGCTTTGCGTGGAAGAAGAGCGAGCAATTTTTCTATTACATTTCTCCCTTGCGAAACCAATAAATGTTCAAGATATTCTGCTATCAGCACAAAGAAAGTAATTATAAGACCTGTAAAATATTGCTGGATCAATAAAGTAGCGAGCACTGCAATTGACATCGAGAGTTCCATTGTCATGCGTCTTTCACGGATATTTTCAAATGCCTCTTTAAACATAGGGAAGCCACCCACTAAGGTTGCAAGGATAGCAATGAAATCGAATGATACAAGATATTTCCAAACTCCAAGCCAGCTAAGCAATAAGGCTACACCTACTGCAGCAATGCGAATAATATCTTCACGGTGGTGATTTGTATGTTCAGGATGTTGATCAGGCATACCAGTAATTTTGTTTACAAAATTAGTTCGCCTTCTATCTGATAAGCTGGTAAAAAAACTGCATTTTTAGGTAATTTTAACCCATGAAAGCAATGCCTCACCATTACCAGGATTTTGAACTTCTGATTAAGAAGGTTCAGACAAAAAATGCCCGACCACATCGTCATCAGTATTTTGAATTAATTTATGTCTTGCAAGGTCAGGGGAAACATATTATTAATGGCAACCAATTCGAATATAAAAAAGGAGATTTATTCTTATTAAATACAACTGATCAGCATATGTTTAAAACGTCTTCCCCAAGTGAATTGTGTATAATTGATTTTACTGGCAGCTTTTTTGCATTTATTCGGAGCGATGAAAAAAGAAACTATCAGTCAACAGGTTTTTTTGAACAGATGGAATATATTTTTCACAACCAGTATCGCTTGAAAGGGCATATCATTACCAATGAAAATGATAAGCAGTTAACAGAAATATTGATCGGTCGTTTGTTATGGGAGAAAGAACAAAATGAATATGGAAAGGAAGATATGAGTAGAAATATCGTTTTTTTACTTTTGCAATTGATTACACGATATATACACGAGCATTCTATTTTCCCAGTAAAAACCAAACGTGCTCAACGGGTCGTCAGGGATATAATTAATTACATTCACCAGAATATTTACAATAAAGAAAATATTAAAGTAGAAAATATTGCAAGGCGGTTCTATAAATCAAAAGATCATATCAGTCTATACTTTAAAAAGCAAGCAGGCATTACATTGAAAGATTATATTTTATCTTATAAATTTGAGCTCGCAAAGACACGATTATTATATAGCGATTTGCCAGTTGCCAGTATAGCATCTGAATTAGATTTCACTGATGAAAGTCATTTAAACAAACTTTTCAAAAGTAAATTAGGAGTTACAGCAAATGCTTATCGAAAAAGAAATAAAAATGAATAGAAGTTGTTTTGTCGATAAGTTTACTAGGTGTTTGAACTTTTTTATTTCATTGGCAAGGTTGATTCTATTAAGTCGTGAATGTCTATCTTAAAAAGCAGCGAAATTTTATGAACTTTAGCTATTTACTAAATCCAAAGATACTAAATTTATTAGTATTGCGGATTCCAATAAAGTCAACTTTTTGAAAGAATAAGAACACTGGCAACAAATTTTTCTTCTTGAAAAAAGAAAGCTGCAAAAGCTGCAAATGATTATGGCAAAAATTCACAGGTTATTTTTATTTATCTTTGTAGAACTTTATTAGTTCTTATAAATGTAATATCTGCGAGCGTCATTCATTGAGTGCCCAATTTTGCAGCACTCAAACCTTTGATAGACAACATTAAAAAAGAGAGGATCATTTCCCTCTCTCTCCGCAAAAGGGTTGTTGATATAAATTATGTTATTTGCTGCCGGGATCATCTTATCGATGCAGAGACATATTTTCACTTACCATGTTCGGTACGAAAGGTCTGATTTCTTCCAACTTTCTTCTTAACACTAACAGGTATAAATATCCGACAAATCAATACGATTTTCGCTGTCTGCGATTTTCTTCAGCGAGCCCGAGCATTAGTTTGTAGGAATAGTAATACTTTATTATGTTGCGGACATAAGTAGTTGTCTCCCGGCCAATTTTTTCTGAAGCAATGATTTCAACATTATTGGGCCATACATCGGGGTCGAGTCCGCGTTCCGATGCTGTTTTTCTAATACGCGCAATTCTGCCCGGTCCAGCGTTATAGGAAGCAAAAGCAAACAGAGATCTGTTCAGCTCATCAAAATGTGCATCCCGAAAATATTTTGTCATCAACTCATACATGTACTTAGTCCCCGCATGAATATTAGGTTCGGTAACCCTGATATCACCTACTTTCATCGATGCCCCTATCTTAGGCATGAGTTGCATCACACCAATGGCTCCTACGTGACTGCGCACATTTTGATCGAGTCCTGATTCCTGGAAGCCCATGGCTGCAAGCATCAGCGGATCAAAATCATATTCATGCCCATATTTCTCGAACAATTTTATGATTTCCCGGTAGTGTTTGGCATTGCCGGAGTTTATTGGATCCTGCAGGTGTTTAACCTGCTGATTATACTTTTTAAAGAGATAAGGAGTAATGCCAAGTTTTTTGGAATGATTGTAATAGAAATCCTTCAATTCAGCAGTGAGGAGCGGGCTGTTTTTACGGAAAGCACAACCAACATGTCCGCCGCTATGCACAGAAACATTTTCATTTACTTCTATATTGGGAAGAATTTGAGCCCACATTTTTGCTTTCCAGTCATCAACCACAATTGTCGAAATAATCCCGGCATCCAACATTTCCATCAGGTCTTCGTCTTCCAGGTTGTCTGATACAGTATCCAATATAATGGGAGCTTTACCTTGTTCCAGAAGCTTTTTGTTTTGCAATTGCAGACTTTCAAAATAGCTTGAGGATTGCCGCACCTGGACTGTTCTTCCGGACAGTTGGTCGATGCTGTTTAGCGGACCATCCTGCTTCCTGCTAAGGACAATCTCCGACACACTTCGCTCCTCGTTTGGTGCGACAAAGTCGACCTGCTTCGAGCGCTCTTCCGTTTCTGTAAGATTCCCCGCTGCAATGTCACCTATTCCAAGGACAACGTCTGAAATTAACAGGTTGCGTTGCGTTGGAATGAAGACGAGTGTAAAAGGAATATTATGAAGTTGCTCACGGTATTTCTGATTAAGAAAGCGTTCAAATTCCCGGAAATTATCTGCAGTGAGGCCACGTTCCTTTCCCTTATCGTTAAAAAAAAGTGTTCTACTGTAAGGAACAAGAACCCTGATGACACGGTGTGTCAGCATCGTATCGAAGTCTCCGAGGTATAATTTGTGATTTTTCTTTAGTTCGTCGAGAAATCTTTCTGATGGTTTGCTGAATGAGGTCTCAGATTTTGCAGCTGCAGTATCCTGTTTCAGTATTCGAGCTGTCGTGTCTGAAACTGATTTTTGATTTTCTTCAACCCCATCTCCTTTTTTATCCGGATTCTTGCAGGAGGGAAAAACAAAAAAGAGCAGAATTAAAATTTTTAAGATGACTGGGGTTTTGGTATTCATCAGGTAGTGATGCAACACATCCGGCTTGAGCATATTTGTAAATGATCTGTTTAACAAAATCCAAATTCTCAGGTAATAAATAGATATCGAATTTTACATGTTTAACCTTCCGACGATTCATTCAATGGGAGAATTGCCCACAAATGATGTCTGCTACCGCGGGATAATTATTGCTCCTTTATGTGCACCCACACTGAATAAAGATAATAAAGTTGCAAATAAAAAATGCATAATTCAAATCACGGATCCGGATGTTGATATGTTTTCAGTAACAAAATCAATTGCAGGCCTGCAAAAAAATCACACCGCTTTTCAAAGTGGCTTAGTCTTGTTTCAAAAATAATGCCTCCAGTCAAATATGAAACGAAGGCCTACATGCCAGACTGTTTTTAACGGAGGAACAGAAGCTCCCGCAGGCGCCAGGACGGAAACAGCGTAGGGTGTGTCGAAACCTGCAGAAACCTGTACTATCAGGCTTGAACTCTGATCGAGTGAGAATGAACGAAAAGGTCTGTATTCAAGAATCGGGAAATCGAATTTAGTAGACTTATATTTTACAACCTTGGATTCGGAACTGCCGGTGGGCAAAAGCAACACGTCGTCCAGCGAATGGAGGCCGTAAAATGTAATCCCAATTTCACGCCCAAGCATAAACTGAAACCTGCCAATCGATGTTGCGAAGGCAGCCTGCCAAGGAATCAGTCCTCCGTTACCTGCAACCACAGCCATCTTAGTTAATGTTTTGGGTGATACCAACAGCAAAATTGGGCCGACTACCAATAAATCTCCCGGAATTAACCAAAACGGTACACGCAACCTGAAATTATAAGCCGAACGGGCGGGGATGGTTGATGTGAGTGTATTGGCGTGGATGATGCTATCATCTATGATCCCAGATTGATTAGTGGAAGCGGCATCCTGTCTCCAGCCGACCTGAATAAAAACAAGACCGTCACCAGACTGATTCAATACTCCTTCCAATCCAAAACCGAATCGAAGATTTGCCTCAATCCCTCCCGATAAGCCGCCATTTGTTTGTTGCTCACCAAAACCACCTGATATTGTCGACAAATTCAGTGAGGAAGAAACCCCGAAAAATGTTCCCAGTTCCGAGCGAAACCTGGGGTTTTCACCCAATCCGGTTGCCAGTCCGGGCACCGGCGTTTTGAGCAGCACGTCCAGGAGATATTTTGCATTCGCTTTGCGTTCCGGGTTCACCTCATTCTTACATATATTAAAACTATCCGGCTGTGTAGTATAACCAATACTGTCCATTTTATAATCCGGTGAGAGTTTTCCATTGATAACATCCAGGAGCTGTTCCAGACTCAACCGTACAATGGACGCCACCAATTCAGCATCTTGAGGACGCATATATGCATCTCCGGTCATTACCATTCTTTTTCCGTCCCAGGTGACCACTTCCAGTCCTTTCTCATTATAATAATCGTGAGTTCCTTTGCGCAGTGCAGCGTTCCCCCAGGTCCCTGCGATATGTCCGGCGGCAAAAATATCTTCGAGAAAATGCAGAGCGAATGCTTCGTCGGCCAACACAGCAAGTATCAATGCAGACTTCAGATCAGTTGGTAAATTCTCTTCTGCATATCTTGCTGCTTTCTCCATGGCACTGATATGAAACCACGCATAAGCTCCCAACGCATTGAGGGGTGATCCTTTTGAAAAACAGGTACGCAAATATTTTTCGAGGTCTGTATCTGTGGCAGGTCTCGCGAGCAGGAAGTGAACATTGTTTGATCCAGCTCTCGTCGCATATTCCGGATCAGCTCTCTGCAGTTTGAGATCAGATTCCCGGATCGCATTGATATGCTGGCTGCTGTTTTTGGAATTTTGAATGGCAATATTCAGCTGAGCTGCGATATTGGCCACGCTCAGTACCCACTGCGTTTTTAAAACATTATACAATAAATTTTGAGGCGAACAGCTATGGTCACCCGAAATGGCGAACCAGGAAGCATAATCGAGTTGTGTCGGTTTCAGTCCCTGATGAACATCGATGATATTTTCCGTAAGCCTGCTTTCATATCCAATTCTCGCCCGGGCCCAAAGTTCATCGAGTAGTTCGCGATTCTCCGGACTCAATTCCTGAATGGCGAGTAGCCCAATAAACCTGTGCTCAGGATAAACCCAGGCCTTAGTGTTTGATGAAATAAAAAGGAGAATGATCAGAAGCAGATGTCGCAATACCAGCTTTCGTGTTAGCAGTGTTTTGGCGAAAAGAAAGGATCGGGCAGTCATGATTCGCTTTCAGTCCTATGAATATACTCATTTAAAACTATGCAACGACAGAAATCCTCATGAGGTTATTTGTTAAATAAGATATCCCGATCGCCCTGTATAATGCGGAAAAGTAAACAGCGCATTATGTGTGTTAATCCAGTTTGCAATAAATATGGTTTGTTAATAGTGTCCAATTTTAAAATTTCACCACACAGACACATAGGGTCATAGGAACAGACAGCTATGTGAAACTATGTGGTTATTTTTTTCAAACTGAGACCCTACCGGTTTGTTAACGAGAAGCAACTTATTGTTGGGGAGCATTAAGTTCTGGCGTATTGTCTTCTGACTTTTCTTTTTTAATTTCCATTTTCCCAAACTTCCAGGTGAAGTTAATACCGATCGACCGATAAGGGATTTGACGGAGATTACTGCTCACAAAGCCTGGACCGTAAAGTTCGGTTCGCTGATTCACATATTTGCTGAAAAAATTATTTGCGGTCAGGGCAACGCTGCCATTCTTTTTCCAAAACTGTTTCCTGAGCGCCAAACTATAGGAAGTAAATGCAGGATAAGTTCCTTGTGCCTCATGGTGTGGCGAACTGAAATTTCCAAAGAATTCTGCAGCAAAAGTACTCGTTAACTGATAAGAGGCATTGAGGTTGAATCGATAGATGGTACCACTGGAATTATATCCTGTGTCCACATGATTGATCGTATATCTGTAGAAGAACATAAAATTTGATCGTACATTAAATTTATCATTCACATGAAAATTGACAAACAGATTGGTGCCCGCGTTTTTTTCAATTCCGATATTCTCACGAGTGGTTACAGCTACGTTAGTGTATGTGGTGTCGCCAACAGTAAGCGAAGGATAGTAAATGATGAAAGGCTGTATATCATCGTTACTAATGCGGTAAAACAAAGTAATCATAAATGATCCTATCCTGCCAAGATCATTATTGTAGGATGCTTCATATCGATCCCAAACCTCCGGCTTTAAATAAGCATTTCCGGTGGTAACATTTTTTGGATCGCTGGCGTTGACATAGGGATTTAAGTCAAAATAGTCGGGACGGTTGATTCTTATTGTATAACTTAATTTGAATGTTTGATTGTCGCCAACTTTTTTCATGAGGAAAATAGAGGGAACATAGGTATTGTATCCTTCTACTACCTTCTGCTGTGCATTTGCATAAAAAGAATTCACCTCGGTTCGTTCGTAGCGTCCGCCAAGCCTGGCCTCGAATAAATTGCCCACAGGGAAATTTAATTCACCATACGCAGCATATACTCTTTGATGGTAGTTGAGGTCATTAGATAAAGCAGAATCGTATAGATAAGTGTTAGCATATGGGTTCCAAAGCAACGCATCGGCAGTGCTGGAGATATCATACCCGCTGAATTTTCCTCCTACTCCAAAATTTATGTCCTTACCCAGCGGCTGCACATAATCTATCATCATTTCATACTCGTTTTCCTTAGCAGGGTTATTGTTCCTCGTACCATATATTAAAGAATCCTGGGGTTGCAAATATTGATCACTGCCGGACTTAATTAAATTATGAGCAAAGCTTCCATCAATACCGACTTCAAGCTGCTGTTCCTTATTTTTAAAATTGTGTTTATAGTTCAGGCTCGGATCGAAGCTGTATTGCCTGAATTTACTGTTTGTATTATTGATCGAATTTATAGCCGAAAAAATTCCTCCCGCATCATCCTGGGTTTGCTCTGATTGATTAATGGTGCCATTTGACCTGTTACCGAAGTTGTGATAGTTCAATCCTCCTGAAAGACTGTTCTTGTCGTTTGGAGTCCAGTCAAAACCAAGTCCTGACTGAAATCCATGCCGGGTAAAATCTGTGCTTCCATCCTGTTGTAACAAGACATTGGTTTTTGCTGCGGTATCAGATGAAACACGTTGAAAACTGTTTGTAGTTGTAGTCATAAGCCTTGCATTACCATTCACAAAAGCGTTCAGCCCGAATTTCCCTTTTCGTGCATTTACATTAATGGAACCGTTTTGTACAATCGTTCCGGCCGTCAGGGAAATATTTCCGTTGATTCCCTGAAGCGTGTTATGTTTTAGTATGATATTAATTATACCTCCTGTTCCCTGTGCATCATATTTTGCACCTGGATTGGTGATCACTTCAATGCTTTTTATCTGGTTAGCTGGAATGGATTGCAATACGTCGACGATATTACTTCCAAAAATGGTGGAAGGTTTTCCATTGATCAGAAAACGGATGTCTGTGCTTCCCTGCAACTCTACATTCCCATCCACATCCACTGAAACCTGCGGGACTTTTTTGAGGATGTCAGTAGCCACCCCGGTTTGGGAAGTAATATCCTTTTCTGCATTAAAAATCAGCTTGTCAATTTTATTTTCAACCAGGTTCTTCTGTCCTGTTACGGTTACGTCAGCGAGCATTTGAGAATTTCCTGATAAACGAATTTTTTCGAGATTAACAACCGGGTGTTTTGCGCTAATAATTATTTTGTCCAGCACTTTTGATTTATAGCCAATAAAATCAATTTCGATCCGGTAATTTCCGGTGGCCAGACTATCCAATCTGAAAAAACCTTTATCATTGGTAGTGGTGCCGGTAAGTGGCTTCTTGCTTCCTTCTAAAAAGACTGTCACTGAGGTATACGCAATCCCCTGTGAAGATACTGAGTCAATCACTGTTCCTTTTATGATGCCCGGATTATCATTTCTCTGAACCTCTTGCGAAAACGAAAAATAACCCGCAAACACAAAAAATACTGACCACATCACATATTTCATAGCGCGCAAAGGTACGAGCACATTCTGAAGAAATTTTGGAATTAAATTTTGCCAGAAGAGGTGAATGAGCCAGTCTGATAAGTTATAAAATTCCCAAGGCGTGCATTTATTTACTTACGTATTTAACAACTGCCGGTTTGTATCCGATTCTCATTGCATTTACTACAAGCGTGTCTCCTTTTATCAAAGGCAAAGTATTTCCATTATAAACTTTCCATGCAGGTTCTGCAGGTCTTAGAGTTCCATTTTTGGCAGCTCCAAAAATATATCCGAAATCCCAGGATTGAACGACATGCATTTCGGGTTTTGATTGAGATCCCTGTTTGATGATTCGATATCCAATCGACGCGCCCTTTGTTTTGCATTGAATATTTATTCCACCGGAAACTTTGGTAATAGTGGGGGTATCGGTGGTGGGAGCTTCCTGTCCGCCATTCCACATTTGTTTGATCATATCTTTTTCCCCGATCGCTCCCATGTCTCCTACTTTCCTGGTCCAGCCCTGGAATGCCTTTCTTAATTCATCCAGCTTGGTTTTATATTTCGCGTCGTTCACGAGATTGTGTAATTCATGAGGATCATTTTTCACATCATATAATTCTTCAACCGGCTTGGTTTTGAACCATCCCATTTGTATGCTGTTCAGTTTTCCTTCGTCTCTCAATTGCAAAAACTCTCTCATCATGGCAATACTCAGACGGTATTCGATATTCTGATAGTATGGTTTTTCAGGCATATAATTATAGAGATACTGGTATTGTTTGTCCCTTACCATTCGAACCCGGTCATATTCTGTATCCATCCTGTCGCGGGCTGCAAATACATATTTTCTTTTTGTCTTTGCCGTTTGATCTCCCAGAAAGGCCTGTCCCTGCATATAATCCGGAACCGGGATTCCAGCGAGTGAAAGTACTGTTGGCGCAAAATCTGTTTCGCTGATCAGGTCATCATTAACGGTTCCCGCATTCTTGTTCCCTGGAAAATGAATGATCAGTGGAATATGCGTACCTCTTTCTAAAATTTCTCTTTTCATCCAGGGCAAGGCTCCACCATGGTCGCTGTAAAAGAATATATAGGTATTATCATACAGGCCAACGTCCTTCAGCATTTTGATGATCTCACCAACCTGGTTGTCCATTCTTTCTATATTGGTGAAGAGCCTGTCCATATCATGTCGTACAATTCGGGTATCAGGATAATATGGCGGCACATTGATTAAGTTCGAATCCAGCAGCAGGCTGTCCTTTCTTCCAAACAACTGCGATTCATGGGTGATGAAAAGATTATATACTGCAAAGAATGGTTTATCTGCCGGACGATTTCGATAGGAAGCAGCCGAACTGTTTTCATCCCAGACCGTAACAGGAGGAATGAACTGGTAATCCTGTTTTTCATTGTTGGTGCAGTAATACCCATTTTTCCGAAGATATTCAGGAAAGCATTTCACATATTCAGGAATGACTGCCGAATATGATGGAACGGGCTGGTATTTCGGATCTCCTATAGTGCGCATGTGCTGGGTGCCAATGGAAGTCGGATACATGCCTGTGATAATGCTCGAACGACTCGGTGCGCAAACACCTGCTGCGGTATAGGCGTTAAGATATCTTACCCCTTCCCTCGCCAGTTGATCAATATTTGGGGTCTTTACCAGCGGATCTCCATAGGCACCGATATAGGGGGAAATATCCTCGCAGGTGATCCAGATAATATTGGGTTTTTTCTGTTGAGCGTTTACTGCTGTTGTAATGAGTAAAAAGAATAAGAGGATGGCATGCTTTGTAGAAGAAGTCATTTGTCCAATATTTGTGTTGCCAATGTCGTTGTTCAGGGCAATATAAACAAAAATAATAACCGGCCAGCCCTACGGCTACCTCTCGGTTTTTTTGTTAATCGTCAATAAAAAATAATTTTAGTTTATTGTAAGAACAAAATATTTTTTAATTTTAAAAAAGCAGCGGTTGCAAATTTCCTGTTAAAGGTATTTACCGGACCAACTATTTGTTAAAGGTTTTTTTATTTTTGGGGTTTGTTTTAATGCGGGAAACAGATTTGTAAGGACTATCATTATGAAAAACATTTTTCTTTTTATTGCACTTTTTTGTCTTGTCGGAGTATCGCGGCTGTCTGCAAAAGATATAAAGAGAAATCACAAAAATCATCCTCCACGTTCTATTCATTCTGCTGCTAATCCTGTTTACGATAGTCTCAGTCTCGATCAGTTTGGGTTATCGAGAAAAGTCTTTGAATTTGCCTTGAAAGGCTGGCAGCAATTGAAAGCCGCGGGACGGATTTTGAATGAAAACATCATTTCCATTGTTGATTTCAGTCAGCCTTCCAATAAGAAAAGACTGTATATTATTGACCTGGCCAATGCAAAATTATTGTTCAACACCTATGTTGCCCATGGACGCCATTCGGGAACACTGGTCCCCACAAAATTTTCGAACAGGCCAAGATCATTGGAAAGCAGTGTGGGGTTCTATGTAACCTCTGATACCTATATGGGTTCGAATGGCTATTCACTGAAATTAAGCGGGCTTGAAAGCGGAATCAATAATAATGCTGCAAAAAGGGAAATTGTGGTGCACGGGGCGGATTATGTTAGTGAACAATACATTAGTGCGAACGGATATCTTGGAAGAAGCTGGGGATGTCCTGCAGTGCCTCTTGATGAAAGCAGGGATATAATTGATGCCATCAAAAACGGAAGCTGCCTTTTTATTTATTCTCCACAAAATTCTTACCTCTCCAGATCCAGGATCCTGAATAGGAAGGCGTAGGAATTATTTCGAATCTTTGTGTTTTTTATAACAGGCAACCCTAAACGATATTCCAGATAAGGATATGACGATCCTATCACGAATTTTGAAATACCGGATCATTGCCATCATTCGCGGCGCCAGGCCGGAAGATGTTTTGAAAATTGTGTTGGCTTTGCACGAAGGTGGAATCAACCTGGTCGAAATCACGATCAACTCCCCACAGGCCCTGACGGTAATAGAAAAAGTTTCCAGGGAAGTGTATAACAGTATTCAGATCGGAGCAGGAACCGTGCTTGATGCAGAGACAGCCCGATCGGCTATAGATGCAGGTGCAAAATTTATTATCTCTCCTTCTACAGATATCGAAACCATACAAGCAACAAAACGTTTGGGTGCAGTGAGTATTCCGGGGGCTTTTACAGCTACGGAAATTTTAACCGCGTATAAATATGGCGGTGATATAATTAAAGTTTTTCCCGCGAGGTTGGGAGCAGATTATATCAGGGATCTTCGCGCCCCTCTCCCCTATATTCCACTCATGCCTACCGGGGGAGTAAACCTGGATAATATCAGGGATTTTCAGAAAGCCGGGGCGGTTGCGTTCGGAATTGGTAGTTCTCTTGTCGATACAAGGCAGGAAGTCACTGATAAATACCTGGGTCAGCTAAAGGAAAAAGCCGCAAGATATGTAAGCGCCATTGCGCAGGCAGAATAATATTCCATTGATCTGATTTGTTTCTGCTTTTATTTTATATTTTTCCGTCGGGATCACAAATTAAAAGCAATGGAAAGATTTTTCAGCTGCGACTGGGGGACTTCATCGTTCAGACTGAAGCTGGTTAACGCAAAAGATTATTCAATCATTGCTGAAGAAAAGAGCGACCAGGGAATTCTGAGGACTTTTGAATTGTGGAGAGAAACCGGATCCTCAAATGAGACGAGAGCGGCATTTTACTGCAGGATCATCGAAAGCAATATCAAAAAGCTTGAAGAGAAATTAAGAATATCATCGAAAGGTCTGCCAGTTATTCTCTCCGGGATGGCTTCATCGAATTTAGGGATATGCGAACTTCCATATAAAAAACTTCCTTTCCTGCTCGATGGCTCTGATCTCAATATTGAGCTTATCGCCGCTTCAGAAGAATTTGCTCACGACCTGATGATTATTTCCGGTGGAAGAACGGAGGATGATGTGATGCGCGGTGAAGAAACACAACTCGTTGGCTGCAGTCATTCATCCGGCAAAAAAGAATTTTTTATTTTCCCCGGAACACATTCGAAACATGTAGTTACTGGGGATGGAAGGGCCATCGATTTAAAAACCTATATGACCGGAGAGTTTTTCGAGCTCCTTTCTAAAAAAAGCATTTTATCTCCTTCCATAGAAAATAACAGAGGCGAAGAAACCGAAAATGAAATTAAGAGTTTTGAAGAAGGAATCGAATCCGGCGTCCAATCAAATATTTTGAACAGTGGCTTTCATATCAGGGTTAACAGCCTGCTGAATAAAAAATCATCAGCAGAAAACTATCATTATCTCAGCGGACTACTGATCGGAACTGAACTGAAAGAATTGGTCAATAAGGATCTTACCGGCATAACAATCGTTGGGGAACGCGGGCTTTCGTCACGGTATGAAAAAGCTTTCCAGATATTAAACAGATTTTTAAAAACTCCTTCGCCAAAAATTGAAGATGGCGAAACAGCGGTGATAAAAGGTCAATTGATCGTTTATAATTGCCATCGGTGACTTAATTTATCTCTAATTCGTCTTTTGAAGGAAACTTTGGGAATGGATGATGTGGTTCGGTCTGGTACCAGAATACGACTGATGAAATATTATCCTGTAAGGGAAGATATCTTCCGTCATGCCTCCAACCCAGATCCTGAATGGTCACTCTCAGGTTTTTTTCAAAGCGAATAGGATCTGTTATATGCCACCGGTATAATCCGAAGCGTTGGCCGACATCATAATGACCATCGCCCCGAATGACCTGTACAAGTCCTGTATAAGGACTGCAGAATTCGGTATAGCCTGATGTTTCTACGCCGGCTTTATTTGTCTTGTGCGTATCAAAATCATAAGATCCGCAAAAATAATCTTCGGTTCCTGTACCGCAGATCGTGGGAAATTGTGTATCTCCATCCATATAGAATTTGATCTCTCCTTCACCCCACCATCCGTTGTTATGCGCGCCGTATTTATAATAAGTCCCAACATATTGCCCCTTTCCTGTAATGCTGTCAACCAGTGTATAATTTTCTTTATACTGCAATGCCTCCACGCTTCTGAACTGAGCGTGAAAATAAGCAGCATCCTGTGGAACTTCAGTTTCCAGGTAATCGATCTGGTAATATAGCACCATATTTTCATTGGCAATATTTTCCATGGTGATCCTGCATTTCTTTCTGAATGGCATGGGCCAATAGCAATTAAAAGCGCTTCCAGGATTCACACAAACGGCCAGCGACTGCAAAGGCGCGTACTGGTTCCATCCCATGCAAAAAAAATCTCCGACTGGTGTTTCTACTGAGGGCTGCGTTTCATCATCCCAATAAATCCGGAGAATGGAATATCGCCAGACGCCAGTCGGTGTCATCCAGATATGTTGAATGGATCCGGGCCCTGAAATTTCTGCTAATGTAAATGTGGTTTTTGCCTTAATGATCACACTCGGGCTTATTTTCCATCCCTGTCCGAGATCTCTTGCAGCATTAGCGCCTGTTCCCATTGTTGCCTTACCGGCATCCCCTTTTGCTCCGGTAAAACTCTCCGGGCTGATAGAACGGCTTTTTGCGTCGGACAAACGATACAAATTCCCAAGATTTGCATCAGTACCATTGAATTTTTGTTGTGCTTTGGCTACCATTGAAATCATGACAAGCAAGCATGAAGGAAGAAGAACTTTTCGCATGTGACAAATTTTATTCGTTATTGATATTGATGAGTTCTTTTGGGGTGTTAAACGGCAACGGGCAATTCACTCTTTGAAGCAATGCTTTTTGGGTCAACAATATATCCCTTCCATCCGTAATATAAAACCACAAGAAAACAAAGCAGGGGAACGATATAAGCCCATTGAATGCTGCCTGTTTTATCAGAAATCAGTCCCATGCACACTGGCACAAACGCTCCACCTACAATTGACATCACAAGAAATGAAGAAGCTATTTTTGTTTCTTCTCCCAGCCCTTTGATGCCAAGTGCAAAAATAGTTGGGAACATGATGGACATAAAAAAAGGAACAGCCATCACGGCATACACTGCAGTTGGTCCTGTTGCTGTTAATGCAATTGTGAGCAGCGCAATGTTGATAACAGCATATAATGACAAAAGCCTGGCCGGGCGGATATACTTCATTAAAAAAGTTCCTGCAAATCTTCCCAACATAAATCCGGCCATTGCGATATAACCCCAGAGGTAGGCCGCTCTTTTTTCAGGTAATTGCATGGTGTATTTTGAGAAACGTATAAAAAAACTTCCCACTCCTACCTGTGCACCAACATAAAAAAATTGAGCGATTACAGCCCATGTAACATGCCTGTGCCGGAATATATTGAGTGAAAAAGATTTTTTTTCATCGCGGGCATCTTCTTCTTTGATTTCAGGAAGTCGGGAAAAGAAAAATAATACGGCAACAAAAACTGCGACTGATGCAATGATAATAAAAGGGATTTTGATGGTATTGGCTTCAGATTGAAGGTAATTGTTAAGCTGCACGGGTGTCATGTCATGTAATTCCTTCTGTGAATGTTCAATTCCTGAAAGAATAAACCTGCCTCCTAAAATAGGAGCTACAACTGCTCCTACCCCATTGAAGGATTGTGCAAGATTCAGTCTCTGTTCTGAAGTGGCCGGATCACCCAATTTTGCTGCGTATGGATTCGCCACTGTTTCAAGAAAAGTTGCACCGCTGGCCATAACGAATAAACCAGCTAAAAAAAACATATAGCTGCGGGTCGAGGCCGCAGGAACGAATATTAAAGCACCGATGCCAAGGAGTAATAATCCCAATATGATCCCCTTTTTATAACCGTAGTGGTGCATGAACCACCCTGCCGGAAGAGCAATCGTAAAATAGCCAAGATAAACCGATGTATCAATCAATGCTGATTGCAGATCTGTCAGCTGGCAAGCTTTTTTTAAATGAGGGATGAGGATTGGATTGGTATTATGCAAAAAAGCCCAGAGAAAAAAAAGGATTGCTACCAATGCGAAGACATAACCGGTATTTTGTCTTTTATCTTTTGATGTGGGTTGATTCATCTGATCGCAGTATTTTGTTTTGGGCCCGGCATTTGTAATTCTATTTAGCCTCGTTGCGTCGCACACTTCAGCTTTTGAATCTATATTGGGCTAAACGCCACTTTATTTCTGAGTGTTCCGATCCCTTCAATCGTAATATCAATATCATCGCCAGGTTGCAGGGTGAAATCATTCGGAGGCACCATGCCGGTTCCGGTCATCAGAAAACAGCCCGGCTCAAAATGGCACTCACGAAAAAGAAATGCTGCAAGCTCCGTATGCAGTCTTTTCATTCTGCTAATTGCTATCGACTCGGAAAACATTTCTTTTCCGCTTCTCTTTATTTGTATGCTGATTTTTGTACTGCCCGGAATCGGATCTTTTGTTACAAGAAGGCAGGGACCCAGCGCCGCGCTTTTTTCATACACTTTCGCCTGGGGCAGATAAAGCGGATTTTCTCCCTCAATACTTCTGGAACTCATGTCATTGCCAATCGTGTATCCCTGTATTTCGCCAGACGAATTTATAAAAAGCGTCAATTCCGGTTCCGGCACATTCCAGGCTGAATCTTTCCGGATATATACATCACCGTTATGAGCAGCCACACGGTGCGGAAGCGCCTTGAAAAATAATTCAGGCCTTTCTGCTGCATAGACTTTGTCGTAGAAATCAGCTCCTCCGGAGGACTTTGATTCTTCCATCCTCGCATCCCTGCTGCGCAGGTAGGTTACTCCCGCCGCCCATACTTCCTGGCTTCCAATGGGAGGGTGAAGTTGTGTATTGATCAGTGAATCAAAACTGCTGTCATCAATGAGTTCGCTGCTGCGAGTTCGGTCTAACAGATAACTAAAAAGGTTTTTCCTGTTGACCAGGGAATCCCAGTCATCATGGAGCAAATAAACACTTTTATCGTGCTGAAGTAATATGCCTTTTGCCGTTTTAAATAATTTCATTTTTGCTTTGATTTATCAATTCTTCACCATGCTTTTAACTCGTCGAGGTTAACACCCAGCAACTGTTTGGCGAGCTCACTTAGTGTTTCGTAATTACCCTGAAAATGACAGGTTGTCTGTTTGTATTCCTGGATCTCACCGCGTTTCAATTCTTTCGCAGCCGAAGAAGATTCGATTTCATAAAAAGGGCCTAACTGAGATCCGTCCTGCTGCGGGCCATCATTATAGGAATTAATCACATCGCCTTTGTATGGTTCTTTTTGCATTTCCCATTTGGAATTTACATAGATTCCTTTTTTATCTACCTCGGGAAGAATTACGGTAAGAATATTTTTTGAAAAATCAAAACTACCCGCGATGGGCTTTGCAATGACAGGTGAAATGCCAATCTTTCCCCTGGATTTACCATCGCAGCGGAAGTATAAAATGCTGTCTTTCACCTGCAGGCGGTTTGGAGGGATTGCTCCAAAATAATTATCGGTTATATATGATCGTGAATCTGGCCGGGGGGAAAACGGAATGATGACCTTGGTTTGATCAGAAGGGTTCATCATGCCCAATAACCAGATGGAGAGCAGCCCGGATTGTTTTTTCCAGTCTTTGTCGCCCGTGTTCTTGATCTGGTTGTCGCTTTCAAAAGCAACCCAATGGAGTGCTGCCGGAATGCTAGTTTTTAATTTTTCTTCTATTTCGTTTTTTTGAAGAAGACGAATTTTTCGGGAAATGGCCAGGTCAAAATGTGTCCCGGAATAATTGGTAAGGCTTGCATTCTTCAGAAATATGGCCTCCGATTTATTTGACTCAACAATAGCATAGGTTTCCGTGTCAATGACCGGGGGCACCCACCAATGGGCTAAATTAAAAGAATCTCCTTTTCTGAAATAAATGGAATATTGCCCTCCTTCCGGTCCCAGCCAGAATCTTTCTTCTCCACCGACCGGATTGATATGTTGCTTTTTCTGACCACTCGCAATTAAATCATAGTTGATCCATCCAAAACTGTTGCCACTGTCTCCTGCAGCTGTGCTCGTCATGACCCTTCCCTGATAATCTGCAGATAAAAGGACCTTTGCCATGCCGGAGTCATCCTGCAATTCAATGATCTGCCTGTTGTTTTTTTTCAGGAATGCTGCATCGTGGGCATAAGTTCCCCTGACTGAATCGACGGGAATTTGAGCGATTGTTGTTTTCGTATTATTTTCATTGCAGGATATAAGTGCTAATAATACAATGAGCCAGTGCATTTTAATCATACTGCATTATTCTTTTTTTGTCATTTAAATATCCCGCTACCCGCATCTTTAGTCGCCACCTGAATCCGATTGCGGGATTATAAAGATATTCCTCTTTTCCAGGGAATAAAATCATCGTGCTGTAATAAATCAGCTTTTGCTTTTTGTTCCCCGCTTGCTACTTTAATAACGTAGTCCAGTATCCGCGAACCCGCTTGTTCGATGGTTTCTGTGCCATTGATGATTGATCCGGTGTCGATATCAATAATGTCATTCATTTTTTTATACAATGCACTATTCGATGATAACTTGAGCACCGGGGCGATGGGGTTGCCTGTCGGCGTTCCAAGACCAGTAGTGAACAAAACAATATTGGCCCCGGCTCCTACTTCAGCAGTTGTGGATTCTATATCACTTCCGGGAGTGCATAATAAATTCAGTCCGGGTTTGGTTACTTTTTCCGGGTAGTCAAGCACGTCAGTAACAGGAGAATTGCCTCCTTTTTTCGCAGCTCCTGCTGATTTAATGGCATCGGTGATCAATCCATCCCTGATATTTCCGGGCGAGGGATTAGCATAAAAACCTGATCCGGCTGCAATCGCTTTTTCATTGTAGGTATTCATCAATTCGAGGAAGCGTTTGGCTGTGGTTTCATCGACGCAACGATCACTTAGTTCCTGCTCTACTCCGCAAAGTTCAGGGAATTCGGAAAGGATCACGGATCCGCCAAGCGTAACCAATAAATCCGACACATACCCCACCGCAGGATTTGCAGAGATTCCTGAAAAGCCATCCGATCCTCCGCATTCCATTCCGAGACAAAGTTTACTCAATGGTGCAGGCTCCCGTTTGTTTTTATTGGCAATCATGAGACCGCAAAATGTCTGTTGAATCGCTTGTTTCAACAATTCCTGCTCATTTCCCACTCTTTGTTGTTCGAGAATCACGAACGGCTTGGAAAAATGAGAATCACGCTTTTCAATTTCTTCTTTCAGTAAGCTTACCTGTGCATTCTGACAACCCAGACTCAATACTGTAGCTCCTGCCACATTGGGATGTGTAATATAGCCGGCCAGCAGGCCGCATAGTGCTCTCGCATCCTGCCGCGTCCCCCCACAGCCCAGGGTATGGGTGAGAAATTTGATGCCATCAATATTCGGGAATATTTTTTGGAGGTGTTGTTCATTCAATTCGCCCGGTGAAATATTGGCCACCGCTATTTCTTTTTCGGTCATACCTGACTGATAGCTGGCGACGAGCCGCTGAACCATGTCCTGATAAGAGGATTGCTTGGGTTGATATCCTAGGGCTTTCATGAAGGCTTCACGCAAGACATCGACATTTTTGTTTTCGCAGAACACCAGGGGAATCACGATCCAATGATTTGCTACCCCCACTGATCCGTCGGCCCGATGGTATCCCATAAAATTTTTTTTCCTCCAGTTGCTGATATCAGGCTGATGCCATTTTGTTTTTCTCTCTTTCAATCCATAGCTTCCGGTGGCATGCCTGACATTCCGGGTGGTCAGCAAATCTCCCTGTGGAATGAGATGAGAGGCTTTGGCAACAAGCACGCCATACATGATAATATTTCCTTCTTCAGGGATATCTGTCAACGCGAACTTATGCTTTGCGGGTATATCGCTTACAAGTAAATAGCTGTTACCGTTATTTTTAACCTCTTCACCTTTTCGCAGATCTGTCAAAGCAACAGCAACATTATCATTCGGATGAATTTGTAATGTGGATTCGTTCATCGAGAGCGGTAAAAATTTTGTGAACTGAGTTCTCAAGTTACATAAACTAATGAATTGAGGAATTAAATATTTAAAGCAGCTTGGTGATCAGGATGGATTTATTTTTCCTGCTCAGCAACTGCTTCAATTCCGTACAATTGGTCCTTGAATTTTAAGGAAGGAGATGGGATAAACGCTCCCAGTCCCAATTGGTCCCATTTATTATCGACGGATTGAATGGTCTTTTCATCTGCTACAATGATATTGGGCCAGTCGCGATCGAAATCATCAAATTTGCTTGTTTTCCTGGTTCCGTCAAACCCCATGCAGGATTTACCGGAAGAATGCCGGAACAAAATATGATCCCGTCTCGGATCAAGATTATTGCAAAATCTCCATAGTGCAGTTGTCAAATCGCAAGGATCAACAGTATGTTCAACATACAATATCATTTTGATCATTTCCATGTCGGGAATTTCAGTGCATAACGCGTGGTGCAATTCCCTTACATGATCTCTGCGATTTTTTTTGAGTGAAATGATGAGGCAGGGAATATCTTTTGCAGGCAATGAAATGTTTACTGCTTTTATTTCAGGGAATTTTTGCAGGATATCTTTATCATTCGGCCAGGAAGCCTGGTTTACTGTAAAAATGAAGTCATCAATTCTTTCTTCCTCAAATTTTTGGGTTCCATCAATGCACATTTTTCCTCCAAAACCAAGTTTGTTACAACTGTGGTCAAGTACATCCATCGGTCCCTGTGAAAAATAAATATCTGATCCGGGATCCAGATTTTTAAAAACATATTTTGCCAGTTCCGGATAGTTTTGAATCCTCACTCCTTCATCCGTCATGACAAGGATTTTATTGAACATCATCTGACCCGCACCCCACATTGCATTCATTACTTTTTGCCCCTGTCCTGCATATTCTTTATGCATTTGGGCAATAACCAGGTTATGAAATACTCCCTCAACCGGCATGTCCATATCAATCAGTTCAGGAATCATCATCATTTTGATAGGCGCAAGAAAAATTCTCTCGGTTGCTTTTCCCAGCCAGGCATCTTCCTGTGGCGGAATGCCGACAATCGTGGCAGCATAAATCGGGTTCTTACGGTGAGTAATAGCCGTAACATGAAACCTGGGATACCAGTCAGGCAATGAGTAATAACCGGTATGATCACCGAAAGGGCCTTCCCAGATTAATTCTTCATTCGGGTCAACATATCCTTCAATGATGAAATCTGCATCTGCAGGCACTTCTATTTCAGGTTGTGTAATACATTTCACCAACTCCACTTTTTTTTTCCTGAGAAAACCTGCAAGCATATATTCATCTACATTTTCCGGCAGGGGAGCGGTTGCACTGTATGCATATACCGGATCTCCTCCAAGTGCGACGGCAACCGGCATTTTCCTGTTTAATTTTTTATAAGCGGCAAAATGTTTTGCGCTTACTTTATGCTTGTGCCAGTGCATGCCTGTCAATGTCGGACCAAATATTTGCATCCGGTACATGCCCACATTCCTTGTCCCGCTTTCAGGATCCTTAGTATGAATAACGGGAAGTGTGATGAAGGGCCCGCCATCTTTCGGCCAACAGGTAATGATGGGTAATTTTGTTAGGTCAGGAACAGCCATGATGACTTCCTGGCACTCCCCTCTCCCGTTTTTTACCTTTGGCATCCATCCTGCAAATTGTCCAAGTTTGGGTAATAATTTTAATTTATCCGTGATGCTTTCTTTCGGAGCGGATAACAATTTAAATAAGGATTCTATTTCTTTTGCCACATCATCCAGATGCTCCACTCCCAAGGCCATGCACATTCGCTTTTGGCTGCCATAGGCATTCATCAACACCGGAAAATCATATCCTGAGTTTTCGAACAGAAGGGCTTTGCCACCGTAACCGCTCTTGCTGACACGGTCCGTGATTTCTGCCATTTCAAGGCTGGGGTTGACATAGGTTTTAATTCTGACCAGCTCTCCTGCTTTTTCCAGTTCATGAATAAATTCCTGCTGATTTTTATAAGCCATTCCTTTATTTTTCAGAAGCAAAGGTAAGAAGGACCACTTTGAGGATGATTATTCCTTGATAATTGAATATTGATTGTTGAATATGGAGTGTTTTAAAAATGGAGGTGGATATTGAATAATCAATATTCAGCAATTAATCCTCAATTAGATGGGAATAAGCCAAAGAAAAAGCCGCCTTTTATATTAAGGCGGCGTTTGATCAATATACTTTTTTAGGACAATCGATTCTGCCCCTGCCATAATAAGGATCATGCCTGTTAATGATCGCAAAACTTACTTTAATACCGGTGAAATAATACCAGTCCTTATATTTTGAACCGCCTCGTATGGTTCCGGCAGGCGGATAGTTGGGGTCACCTCCTTTTACTTCTCCACCCCTATAAGCCATTTCAACGGCAGTAGGTCCTTTGGCATTTAATAAAATCGTTCTATCAACGTATTTGTTACTGACATCATCGAGATAATCTGTAAATAATTTTCTGAAACCGACTTCGTATGAAATTACCACGTTGTCGCTTATGCGTAATTTGACGCCGGCACCCATCGGGATAGCCAGTTGGGTAAGACTGTAGGGCTTTTCATCGGGATACTGGGGAAGCCCTTCACCTTCGGTGCTCAGGGGTTGCAGATAAATTTTGTTGCCTGCTGTGTCATACGCATAGGGGTTAAAATGATACACAGCCAGGCCTGCCATGACATAAGGTGTGAATCTTCTTTTCGTCAAATCAATAAAATTGTATTCGCCAATGACATTCCATTCAAATATCTGGGTTTGAAAACTGAGGTTACGCGCCTGTAGATCCGGCTTATTGAATTTATCTGATGCTCCGACTTTCATCAGGCTGATATTACTTGAAACGGAGAAATAGCGGGTGATATCGTACTGTACTCCGCCGCCAAATGCCGCATAAGACTGATCCAGGGTGAAGGCTTTGCTTTGCAGGTCGCCGGAATAGTTTGACATGCCTCCATAAAGATTGACGTGCCAGCGCTGCGCAAATAACAATGAGGGAAGGAAAATTACCAATAAAATGAGTCTCTTCATGATTTTTTGTTTCATTACCAATAGAGATTGCGAAGTGGTTTCTAAGGAATACGAATTTGTCAGACAAAAGGTTTAGTAACAAGGAGATTGGACAGAGGAGAAAAATCGCCCTAATAACGCAAGGATTAAGCCAAATATTGAATGGATAAGTAAAATTAATAATTATTTGAGCGGGTTGCAACCTTTGATGGGAGTATTATTTTCACAAATGTGAATAACGGAGGGGTATATCCGGCATATGAAAGATGAAAATTTTATATTGATCTGTTTCTTATAAATAATTACCTGCCAGTTATATAGTGTTGAAACATTTCAACGCAAATAGTTTTATCATCATTTGATGATTTTGCATTTTAACAATTCATCAGCAGCACTGACCAGCCCAGTCTTGTCATTTTTTTGCTATGAGAAAAATCAGTGGCCTGTCCTTACTCCTCCCCTTTATCATTTGTTTTATTGGCTGCGTGCCTGAACGACATGCTTATTTTCTGAGTCCTACAAATTCCAATGCCAATCCTTATGCAGTCATCCCAATGAAAACAGATTCGCTCAGGAGCGCAAATTATATCAGTGCATTATACAATATCGGCTCTGCAAATGACCTGGGTTATGACAACGTATTGGCATTCCAGTTACGTTTTCATCGCAGTCATAATTTCGGGATCTTTCAGGCATTTTATGGAGCAAATATCTCCCTGGGCAGCTATGTGATTTCTGACTATTTCAGGACCAAATACAGTGACAGTCCGAATGTTTATGGAAATTATTATCCTCCCTATCAATATTTTGATACGGTTTTCCGAGTAACAGGAAGGAGCTCTTTTTTTGGAAATTATGGTTTTACCGGGGGAATAAATATGGTAATTCCTTTTGAAAAAGGGGAATGGCGACCACTCGGAATAGAAATGTCGGTACAAAATGAATTCGGGAACTACCTCAATTTCCGAAAAACACTTCCTGATTCAGCTGCTGATATTGTTTTCAGAAAATCGTTCACTGCCACTCTTGGTTTCTATATGGATATCATTGGAAAAAACAGGCATGGTACAGAATTCGGATATAAAATCTCATATGGATTTCCTCTCAATTCTATAAATAATTATTACAGGAATGTCGGTGCAAGTATTTTTCCGATGTGCTATTTGTCGAATACCTTTCATCTAACCAAAAAGAGAATTACAGCCTTCATGCAGGTAAATGTCGGAACCTACGCGCAGAGTTTTCAAACCGGAGTGAGTTGCAGGATAGGAAAGTAAGTTAAAATAAAAAAGCAATCGATCTGATTGCTTTTGGTCGGGTAGACTGGATTCCCTGCCTGCCGGCAGGAAGGGAACCAGCGACCCCCCTGCACCCCATACAAGAAGTGGCCCGTCCGAGGCGGATCCACTACAAGAAGAATTTTTTAAATATATTTTCTTTGAATTGAAATAAAATAAAAAAGCAATCGATACGATTGCTTTTGGTCGGGTAGACTGGATTCGAACCAGCGACCCCTTGCACCCCATACAAGTGCGCTACCGGGCTGCGCCACTACCCGCTTACAAATGGCCATTTGAGGGCTGCAAATCTACAACAAAATAGTTAGGCTAAAAAATGTAAAACAAGGCCATCTATCTTTCATAAATAAATTATCAATCGCCTTTAATCGCCAAATGAAAGATTTATTATTTAATCATTAGAAGACTGATTAACCTCATTTCATATCTTGATAGGAGTCATCAATATCCATTTTTTTGCAGAAGAATTTTGTATTCTAAAATTCTACGTTATGGCATACTCAATTTCTCATTCCCAAACAAATTACTATCATGAATCTGCTGAAAAGAAATCAGCCCTGATTCTGTTCTTTGCATGGTGTGCCAACCAGGATGCGGAAAATCATATTGGCTGGGTCGGCGCTTCGATAACTATGATGTCAGCGATCGTCTTTCCATTGACAATGGGTATTATCATGTTAAATGGCGCTGTATTTGGTCTCATCGCAGCGGCGATGGCGGCACTTGTTCTCGTAGTTGTCACGAACCTTGCGGCCATGTCTACTAAGTATACCATTCCTTTTTTCTTCCTTGGAATTTTGATTGATCTGGTCGTAATATTTGCCAGTTTCTTTGTTTCCTGATATGCGTCACTCAGTGGTGAAACCTGTATCCCAGTATGACTTTAAAAATGGCGTTGTCAGTACTTTGGGTTAACCCCCATCCATAACCGCAGTTAAATTCCCAGTCCGGTGACCAGTCCAGATCAATCACGGCAAATAGCTGGTGCTGCTGATTTTGATAAGGAAAGAAATCATTCAGCGGCCCCAGCGATCCATAATATTCAAATCCGAATGCAATGACCTTGGTTATATTGTATGCAGCTTTGACGTTTGGAGAAAATACTAATCCGATATTTTGTGATGCCCCATGAAATGATTTGTCGAAAGTTGGATTCAGTGATACATATAAATTACCCATTTGTTTATCAATGATCGGACGGATCTCCAATGTCCAGTCATCTTCATCATATTCCGGTTTTTGATACCCTCCTTCCAATGAGAGACTGACTCCTACCGGCCAATTCCATTCCTTCGGAACCATAATTCTTGGGCGGATGTGACTGCCCACATATGAAGTGCGATTATCACTGCCAATAGCATTGAAAAAATAAAATCCTATTTCAAAAATATTGGTAAATCCGTGGGTTATTTCAATGGTTTCGTGGAGCATATTGTCCGTCGGCAAAACCCCGTTTTCCACTGTTTTACTTCCGTCAAATGTAAAATTGCTGTGTAATTCCAGCATGGTACTGTGTTTGGCCACAGTTTGTGAGCCGTAAACCTGGATCTCGTAATTGTCCTGCCCGGAACAATAACAAGCAATAAAGAAAAATAAAAAAAAGAAAATACTTTTTTTTGATTGACTGAAGAGCAAATTCATAAATTGAATCAATAATCCAGGCCAGCAGTACGTGGTGTAAATGTAAATATTGACAAATATATTTCTTAAACCTCAAGATCACTGCTAATTCTGATTTTAATCTGAGGATATCGGGCAAAATTATTAGGCCGAGTAAAATTGCAATGAAAGGCAGAACTATAAAGAGTGGTAACGATTATTTGACTAATACAGACCATCTTGAAAGAAATTGCAAACGATAATACAAAACCTAAACGGCTTGCTGAAGTATCCAAACTTTTTTAAAATTAGGCATCATAGGTTTTGGCGGGCCTGCAGTACATATTGCTCTCATGGAAGAGGAAGTTGTAAGGAAAAGAGCCTGGATGACGAAGGAACATTTCCTGGATTTGGTTGGCGCAACCAATCTGATTCCCGGCCCCAATTCTACAGAAATGGCCATGCATATCGGGCATGAACGGGCGGGTTGGAAAGGATTGGTTACAGCAGGATGCTGCTTTATCGTTCCGGCAGTACTCATCACGGCTTTTTTTGCATGGCTGTATCAACGCTATGGACAATTGCCACGGGTGCAACCTTTTCTTTATGGAATCAAACCTGCGATCATCGCTGTAGTTGTTTCCCTGATGATCAGTCTGGGCAGGAAAGCATTAAAAAATGTGGAGCTGGGTATCATCGGAGTTATCGCAGCAATAGCAACACTGGCCGGAGTAAACGAGATTTATGTGCTTTTCGGGTCCGGATTGATAGGTATTATAATTCATCTAGTTAAAAAACAGCTAAAACAAGTAAAAGTTTTTTTCCATTTTTTTTACAAATCTCCCAAACTACAACAGCAGTATCCAATTATAAACTGTTCTGGATTTTTTTAAAAATTGGATCCATCCTCTATGGAAGCGGGTATGTACTTTTTGCCTTCCTGGATGCTGAGCTGGTAAGCAAAAAAATAATTACAAAGCAACAACTGGTAGATGCAATTGCCGTTGGCCAGTTCACGCCTGGCCCGGTTTTTTCATCCGCCACATTTATCGGATGGCAAATCAGTGGTATCGGCGGAGCAATTGCTGCGACTGCGGGCATTTTCCTTCCGTCTTTTCTGTTGGTTGCCTTTCTCAATCCATTAATACCGAGGCTTCGATCTTCCAGGATAATGGGAGCATTTTTAGACACTGTCAATATTGCTTCCGTAGCCATTATCCTTTCGGTGATAATAGTGTTGGGTAAAGAAACGATTCTGGACTGGAAAACTGTTTTTATTGCTGTCCTCAGCTTTATAATCACATTTTATTTTAAAAAGTTAAATACTGCGCTTACAATCATCGGAGGCGCCTTTCTTGGCTATCTGCTTTCATTTATATAAACTTCATTGTACCCGGCGACCCTGGTTTTTTTTGTTGACAATTATCACGTTCAGGTCTGAAGTAAATCATTCAGGGGCTTTCAGGTGCTCTGTATTTTTAACATGAAATTTTAAAAGTAAAAATTATGAAAAAGATACTTTTTATCTGTGATGGTGACAATTTCCCTAAAGGAGCGTTCAGATTCATCAAAATGATGAATGATGCCGATCAGGTTGCCGTGAAGGGAATTTTCTTCACGCCGATTGATTTCGAGCAGCTGATTTCGGTCAGCTATATTCCGATGGCTGAACCTTACGTCAAATTAAAGGAGGAAGAAAGAAGACTCGTGAAAAAAAGTAAGGATCAGTTTATAGAACAATGCGAAGCCTCTAGGATAAAATATCATATCCTCGATAAGAATGAAGATTGGGATAAAGATGTATTCACAAAAGAAAGCCGCTTTGCAGATTTGGTTATAATCAGCGAAGAACTTTTCTGTTATAACAATTACACCGAACAACCGAATTTCTTTATGCAGGAAGCATTGCATGGCACGGAATGCCCGATCGTAGTGGTACCTGAAACATTCAAGGATGTAGAGCACCTGGCTTTTGCCTATGATGGTAAAAAAGAAAGTGTTTTTGCTTTAAAGCAGTTTACTTACCTTTTCCCCCAATTCGTGGATTTACCTGCTGAATTTGTGTATATGCGGGACGAAGAGAAGGATGATATTCCTGATCTGAATTTATTAGAAGAATACACCCGGTTTCATTTCAATTGTATGGCGGCGTCCAAATTGCATTTTGATCCAAAAAAGTATTTTTCCACATGGATCAAAAACAAAAAAAATGCGCTTCTTGTTTCAGGCTCCTATGGCCGTTCCATTGTCTCAAACATATTGAGACGTAGTTTTGCCGATAAAATCATTCATGATCATGCGAACCCGGTTTTTATTGCTCATTAAGATTAAGAAGTATTAATGTATTATTCAGCCAAAGAAGCTATCGGACAGATCAAATCAGGCAGTAGTCTGTTCATTCAGACTGCTGCTGCTGCACCTCAGCAACTAATCAGCGAATTGGTGTCCAGAGCAAATGAGCTCAGGGATATTACCATTTATCAAATGCATACCGAAGGACGTGCACCTTATGTAAACCCGGAGTACCAGGATACTTTCAAAGTGAACTGTTTTTTTATCGGAGCGAATCTCCGAAGAGCAGTTCAGGAAGGAAGAGCAGATTATATACCTGTATTCCTCAGTGAAATCCCGGCATTATTTAGAAAAAAAATCATCCAAATTGACTATGCACTGATTCATGTTTCTCTACCTGATGAACATGGTTATTGTTCATTGGGGGTTTCGGTTGATATTGCCCCTGCTGTGCTGGAAACAGCTAAATATGTTATAGCCCAGGTAAATCCGTCTATGCCTCGTACTTATGG
>DATJWE010000205.1:0-20070 GCA_035501475.1 Puia sp.
ATCTCCGATTACTCCTAATCCACCAGCCATATCACCGTATAATGTACCGTAGCCCGTTGCCAATTCGCTTTTGTTGGAGGTATTTAGCAAAATATATCCGAATTTATTGGCGATAGCCATCAACAGGTTTCCTCTTGTGCGACTTTGTATATTCTCTTCGGCTATACTAAAAGGTAAGTCATTGAACAGGGGATGAAGGGAATGGATAAAAGACTCATAAATGCTTTTTATCGGAATAATATCATAGGGATTACCCAGGTTTATTGACAATTGTTCGGCATCCCTGACCGAATGAGAAGTGGAGTAAGGAGAAGGCATGAGGATGGCTCTCACGTTTTCCTTCCCCAAAGCTTCACAGGCAAGTGCCTGGGTAACTGCGCTATCGACGCCTCCGCTGCTGCCGAGGATCGATTTAGAAAAACCCATTTTGCTGAAATAATCCCGGATACCCAATATCAAGGCCTGGTGGATCTCACAGATATTCTTTTCCCGCACGAGATAGTCAATAATCTGATCCGGGTCATTAATTTTGGATACACGCATTTCTTTGTTAAAGTTGACAGTTGATAGTTGACGGTTGACAGCATTTTTCTTATCTGTCATCTGTACACTGTGATCTGTTATCTCAATCACAGCAAAATCCTCTTCAAATAATTTCAATTGTCTGATCAGATTTCCTTTTGCGTCATAGACCACACTTCCTCCATCAAAAACTATTTCCGTTTGTGAACCAATTGCATTGCAATAGCACATCGGCAATTTATATTTGAGCACATTGGCCCGCACAACTTCTTTCCGGTCCTCGTCATGATCATAATCAAATGGAGAAGCAGAAATATTGAGCATTAGATCAGGTCCCTGTTCCATGAGTTTATCCATGGGACAAATCCTGTATAATGGATTATCACCCAGGTTCCAGATATCTTCACAGATCGTCAGTGCAATTTTTAAACCTTTAAAAGGAATTACTTTCCATTCATAAGCCGGTTCAAAATACCTGTATTCATCGAATACATCATAATTGGGTAAACAGGTTTTATGTGTTACTCCCTTAATCTCTTTTTCATATAAAAACCAGGCTGCATTAAAAAGATCTTTTCCTTCAGGAATCGGGTTTCGGGCAGGGCTGCCGACAATCACAGCAATCGTATCGGCGTGCTGACGAATTTGGTCAACCGCCGCATAACATTTGTTGATAAAATCTTCGAATTCCAAAAAATCCCGAGGAGGATAGCCGCAAACGCAAAGTTCTGAAAACATAACCAGGTCCGCTCCCTGCTCTTTTGCCAGTTGAATACCATGAATAATTTTTGATGTATTCAACTCAAAATTTCCGATATGATAATTTTGCTGGGCTAAAGCGATTTTCATTCTGCAAATTTACGTCAGAAAGCTGAACGCGGAACGCTTACTGCGGAACGGCAAAGGCAGACCTTATTCATGTGATGAGCATTTTCGTTTAGTGTTTAGTGTTGGGCATTAAGCGTTTTGCGTTCTGCTTTTCACACTAATTTGCATGATTCAACGTTGATAGGCACATGAAAAGGGTAATACCACCGCTCTTGTTTTTGATTTTTGCAGCCTGCAGAAATGGCAAAAATACTCCGGATGTTTCCAGTATAGCTGTGACAATTCACATTGAACGATTCGATAAGGCTTTTTTTGAACTTGATTCGAACAATATCACCCGGGGATTATATGATCTCAACCGCCAGTTTCCCTACTTCACCAATGATTTTGTTGAAAATATTTTGGGAGCAGGACCATTAACAGATACGAACCATATTGCCTTTGCAGCGAGCCGTCAATTTTTAGTAAGCTATCTGCCTGCCAAAGACGGAATCGAGCAGAAATTTGAAAACATGAAACCTATCGAAAAAGAATTGAGAACAGGTTTTCAGTATATGAAATATTATTTTCCAAAATACAATCTGCCTCCAAAAGTAGTGGCCTATATCGGGCCCTTTGATGCTCCCGGCGTAGCAATGACACAGTACACGCTGGCGATCGGATTACAATTATTTGCAGGAAAGGATTTTCCATATTACAAAAGTATGCAGGGACAGGAGTTATATCCCGCTTATATTTCAAGACGTTTTGAACCGGCTTACATTGTGCCGAATTGCATGAAGGCAATGGCTGAAGATCTTTTCCCTGACGAAAGCTTCAATAAACCTTTAATTCAACAGATGATAGAAAAAGGAAAATACTGGTGGCTGATTGATCACTTGCTCCCTGAAACAGCCGACAGTCTGAAAACCGGTTTCTCTGAAAAACAATTGTCCTGGTGCAAGGCCAATGAAGGACTGATCTGGAATTTTTTTCTGCAGAATGATATTTTCACTATCGATCCCGAACTGATAAAAGATTATATCGGCGATGCGCCGCATACGCAGGGAATGCCGGATGCTTCACCGGGGAACATCGGCCAATGGGTGGGTTGGCAAATTGTAAAAAAATATGCAGCCGATCATCCATCGGTCACTCCGGAAGAAATGATGAAAACAGATGCCAAAAAAATCTTTGACGAAAGCAAGTACAAGCCTAAATAAATAAAGGAGTTTTGTCTGATTCCATTCGACATCACTTACCCCGCAAATGTCGACTATCCAATTACTGGTTTTCTTCCCAATTCCTTCATCATGCGAAAATGGGAGAAGATGGCATCCCGCATGGTTGGAAATTCATGATAGGAAATATTATGTTGCTGGCAGACCTGCTTCACGATTTTACTGATTGCAGGATAATGAATATGACTCACACGGGGAAATAAATGATGTTCGACCTGGAAATTCAACCCTCCCACAAACCAGGAAATAATTTTATTTTTTGCTGCGAAATTGGCTGTGGTTCTCACCTGGTGAATCGCCCATTCATCTTCAACTTTTCTGAAGTCACTTTGATTGACATGTAAGAAGTCCGTATGTTCAACAACGTGTGCCAGTTGAAAGACCATCGCCAGTGTAAGACCCATTACAATGTGCAAAATAAAAAACCCAAGTGCCCAGGCTTTCCATCCTACAAAAAAAATCGGAATCGCCACATAGAACAAAAGATAAAGAAGTTTACTTGTCCAGAAAACAAGATGTTCTTTGGCATCCATTTTCTGCAGAGGCGTAGTAAGTACTTTTCTGGTAAAATATTTGGCAAAATCCATCAGGAAAATCCATGCGAAAGAAGATATGGCATACACCAACACAACATATATATGCTGAAATCGATGAGCAGGGAACCATTTCTGAGATTTGCATTGCCGCATCAAAGGGCTCTTGGCGATATCATCATCAATACCATCAATGTTTGTGTACGTGTGATGAATAATATTGTGCTTCAGTTTCCATATAAAAGAGTTACCTCCCAGTGCATTCAGACTTAACCCCATCATGTTATTCACCCAGCGTTGGCTGGAATAACTTCCATGACAGGCATCATGCATCACATTAAAACCAATGCTTGCGAGTACAAAGCCCAAAAAACCTGAGAGCAACAATCCCGGGATAGCGGGCATTTTGAAAAAAAGCAGGGATAAATAAATCAATGCTGCGACGGGAATCAGTACGCCAGACTTAACGTATAGTTTCCAGTTACCTGTTTTCTTTAATTGATGATTCGAGAAATGTTGTTCTACTTCGGATTTGAGGCTGGCATAAAAGGAGCAATCCTTATTGTTAAATGTCACTTTGGGCATGCAGGGTCATTTATTGGGGTAAACAGTCTGATGTTTTTATCGGTTAGATGCGACGATAAACTAATTAACTCGTAAGGATAAGTATTATTGCGTTTGAAGGCACCAAGATAGGTTTCTTTCTTCAAGCACCATTCATTTGTATAAAAGTTAATGCTAAAAATTATTTTTTGATCTTGCTGCGGAGCAGCTGGCGGGCCTCCTGTAATTGGGGGATATCTTTAAAAGCATCCTTGGGAACAAGGAAAAAAGCCCTGCTGCTAAAATAAAGGTGAAAAAAATAAGGGCTTTCCAAAAAAGTACTGAAATCATTCCATTGCCAGGCATGTACTCCCCGTTCAGTTTCCAACACCACTTCCTTGTCATGAAGATCCATGGTAAACTCGTCCTGGAATGTATGGGATTTCCTGTAAATGCTGGAAGGAAGAATTTTCCAAACCGTGAGCAAAAGCATAAACCAGAGAACTGAAAATATCAGAAACGAGAGGGGCTGGATCCTGTGCAGGTAAAGCAATACTGCAGATATAATCGTAAATATATTTACTACAATAAGTAAAATCTTGATCTCAGGCCTCGTAATAAAATGATACCTCAACGCCTGTAAGACCTGCTTTTTTTCATATCCGAAATGAATGATCATTGCTCTTTTACCAATGATATTATCTTTTACATCCTTGAGAACCGATCAGGCATCACCAAAAAAAATAATCAATAATACCTTCTTTGGTGCATAACAAGAATGCACAAGATAGCTAAAGAAGATAAAGATTGATTACTGATTTAATGAATCAATTGCAAATTTCAACCAGATCACTTCATTGCACGGCAACTGTTGTAGTGGTGGGTAGCTGCTTCATAAGGAGTGACAGCCCGGTTACAAGAATACAGGAAGGAAATCAACAGTATTAGAGCAAGGATCTTTTTCATAGTTTTCATTTTTGCTGAATAGATAACGGAAATTGGGGTTCTAAATTGCCGATAATATATCAATTTCCTTGCCAAGAGACCCTTACCACTGAGCTGGGTGATCAGATAAAACACTTAATTATTAAGGAATTCCCAAATTGGAAATTTTGCCCATTTTGGCTTCTTGCAATTTGAAAAGATTTTACGGCGGATACCCGGTTGAACGTGTCAAATATGACGAAAAAATCCGCTCATAGACATGAGCGGATGTGAAGTTTAAGTAAAACCGTCCAAAAAATTTAAAGCTTTTTATACCGCCGGGATTTAAATCCTGACAGCACACCGAGGCTCCGTATCCCGTATCCCGGATTATTAAAAAATAATAATCATATTAACTGCACCCCATGCTGTTTCCACAGTTCAGGCATTTATAACAGGTGCCACTCCGGATAGTAATATGACCGCATGTATTACATGCAGGTGCATCACTCTGCATACTCTTGGCCGCAGCATTCACAGCATCGAGGCTGTTTTCCATTTTCGTTGTTTTTTGTGCCTTAGTCTGTCCCTGTGGTGTATTGGACATGGCCTTGGCAACCACTCTTACATCGCTTAATTCAGGCGTCTTTTTTTCATATTCCAATGGCGTCGGTATTTCATCCCAATCATCACTGCCTGTATTCATCACTTCAGGACTGTCGAGCACATGCACCAAATCAGTTCTTCCCAAATATTCATAAGCCAGCACACGGAAAATAAAATCTACGATCGAAGTTGTGCTCTTGATATTGGGATGATCCACCATGCCCGATGGCTCAAAACGTGTAAATACAAACTTCTCTACAAATTCTTCCAAAGGCACTCCATATTGCAGGCCAATGGAAATCGCAATGGCAAAACAGTTGAGCATGCTTCTCATCGTGGCGCCTTCCTTGGCCATATCAATGAATATTTCTCCCACTGTTTGATCCGCATATTCACCGGTGCGAAGGAAAATCGCCTGTCCGTTGATCTTGGCTTTTTGAGTGAAGCCGCGGCGCTTGGCCGGAAGTGTCCTGCGTTCAACAATGGTTGCCAATGCGCGTTTCAATTTTGTATCCGGCGAAGACTGTACTCTTTTCTGCACTTCTTCCAGGAGATCCTGCACAGTCAGTTTGCTCATGTCAACAATATTCGAGTCAACAGGAGTTGATTGCTGAGTATTGATTGATTGTTCAGCCTGCTCACTTGCGTTTGGAACTTCTGTCTTTTTCTTTTTGTCGGTCTTGTTGCTGAGCGGCTGTGAAAGTTTGGAACCGTCGCGGTACAAAGCACAGGCTTTGAGTCCCAATTTCCAGCTCAACATGTAAGCATCAGCGATTTCTTCGATAGTAGCTTCATTGGGCAGGTTGATTGTTTTGGAAATCGCTCCACTAATGAAAGGCTGCACGGCTCCCATCATCCGGATATGTCCATGGGCATGAATGAAGCGCTGACCTTTTTGTCCACATTTGTTGGCACAGTCAAAAACGGGCAGGTGTTCTTCTTTCAGAAAAGGCGCGCCTTCAACAGTCATCGTTCCACAGATATAATCGTTGGCTTCCGCGATCTGCTCTTCTGAAAAGCCCAAAGCTTCCAGCAAGTTCCATTCAAAATTGAAATACTGTTCGGGTTTGAACCCCATGCGCTGGAGGCATTCTTCACCAAGCGTGTACACATTGAATACGAATCCTATTTCAAAGGCTGAAGCAACGGCCGAATCGAGCTTTTTTATTTCTTCTGCAATAAATCCTTTTTCGCTTAATATCTGGTGATTGATATGCGGAGCACCTGCAAAAGTTCCGGCTCCCACAGCATATTTTATGATTGCATCAATTTCTTTTTCGCCATAACCCAAATTTTTCAGAGCAGCAGGCACAGACTGGTTGATGATCTTGAAATATCCGCCTCCGGCAAGTTTTTTAAATTTCACCAGTGCAAAATCAGGTTCTACTCCGGTTGTATCGCAATCCATCACCAATCCAATAGTTCCCGTGGGTGCAATTACTGTTGCCTGGGCATTGCGATATCCGTGTTTTTCTCCCAACTGAACTGCTTCGTCCCAGGCTTTTGTAGCTGATTTCAATAAATAATCAGGACAATACTGGGCTTTGATGCCCTGGGGTTTGATCTGCAGCTTTTCATACTCGTCGGCATCATAAGCTGCAAGCCGGTGATTACGCATCACGCGCAGCATCTCATGCCGGTTTTTTTCAAATTTCGGAAAGGGCCCCAATACTTCAGCCATTTCTGCTGAGGCTTTGTAAGCCACGCCTGTCATTATTGCGGAAATGGCTCCCCCGATACCTCTGGCTTCTTCGCTGTCATAGGCAATACCCATGACCATGAGCATAGAGCCGAGATTCGCATAACCGAGACCGAGAGTTCTGTAATCATAAGATAATTGAGCGACTTCTTTCGAAGGGAACTGGGCCATCAATACGGATATTTCCAGTACTACCGTCCACAACCGGCAGGTATATTCGAAGCCCTCCACATCAAATACATTGGTAGATTCATCATAGAATCGGCGCAGGTTTACAGAGGCGAGGTTACAGGCCGTGTTATCAAGAAACATGTACTCGGAGCAAGGGTTGGAAGCCCGGATGCGGCCACCACTGGGGCAGGTATGCCACTCATTTATGGTAGTATCGTATTGGGTACCCGGGTCTGCACAACGCCATGCTGCATACGCAATCTGATTCCAAACTTCTTTTGCAGGAATTTTTTTCATGACCCGTCCATCACATCTTGCTTTCAATTCCCAGTCCTCATCATTTTGAAGCTTGTCAAAAAAATCGTTTGATATGCGGACAGAATTATTTGAGTTCTGGCCACTGACTGTTTTGTAAGCTTCTCCTTCATAATCGCTGGGATAACCTGCAGCAATCAGGGCCGCTACTTTCTTTTCTTCTTCCACTTTCCAATTGATGAAATCCATCACTTCGGGATGATCCAGGTCCAGGCAAACCATCTTCGCTGCACGGCGGGTGGTTCCTCCGGATTTGATGGCTCCGGCAGCCCGATCGCCAATCTTGAGAAAGCTCATCAGTCCGCTCGACGTTCCGCCACCACTCAGCTTTTCCCCTTCGCCACGGATATTGGAGAAATTGGTTCCCACCCCGGATCCATATTTAAAAATTCTCGCTTCGCGCATCCACAGATCCATGATGCCTCCGTCGTTGACCAGGTCGTCTTCCACGCTTAGAATAAAGCAGGCGTGAGGCTGTGGGCGCTCATAAGCAGACGTGGATTTCTTCAGCTGACCATCATTCTGATCTACATAATAATGTCCCTGTGGCTTACCTTTGATGCCATAGCTTTCATACAATCCTGTATTAAACCATTGGGGACTGTTAGGCACACAGGCCTGGTTGAGGATACAATAAACCAGTTCTTCGTAAAATACCTGGGCATCCTTTTCAGAAGCAAAATAGCCATACCGCTCGCCCCATACTCTCCAGCAGTTGGCCATGCGATGTGCTACCTGTTTAACGGAAGTTTCTTTTCCTGTTGAACCATCGGCCTGGGGTACGCCAGCCTTGCGAAAATATTTTTGGGCAAGAATATCGGTGGCAATCTGGCTCCAGTGTTTTGGAACTTCAACATTGTTCATTTCAAACACCACCTCACCAGAAGGATTCCGGATCACCGAACTGCGGTAATCATATTCGAACAGATCGAATACATTCACTCCTTTTTTGGTAAAGCGACGCGTGAACGGCAAGCCTCTCGTAGATTGCTTTTTATTTGTCATAAGAATTGCGCTCTTTAGATTGTGTTAAGAAATTGTTACGGAGATGACGAAAGTATTTTTTGATTTTGATATTTCCGACTTATAAATATTAACACTTGTGGAAAAAAACGGTTGATAAATTTTGAATTGCAGACGGGTATTGCATTTTTAAATCTTATGCACTTTTTCGGAATATTTTTTTTTGGAGGAAAGAAGAAAAAAGTCTACCCTTTGAGCGTTGTCAATGATAGTTGACAGTGAACAGTTGACAGCGGCCCAATTCATAAAAACTGTCAACTCTTTCCCCTATTTCACAAACCCGAAAACTTTTCGCATTTTTGTAAGATAAGAGCAGGTAATCAATGAAGGAAACCATCTACCAGTCATTACTGAGCAGGAAAAAGAAAGGGCAGAAATCCTTCGCTGTATTAATTGATCCGGACAAAGTGAACGCTAAGAAAATTGACCAGCTCCTTGCGCTTGCCCTGGATGCAAAAGTGGATTATTTGCTGGTAGGTGGCAGCCTGGTGATCTCCAATCAACTGGATGAAGTCGTTCAGCAAATCAAAAATAATTGCACCCTGCCTGTCCTCCTTTTTCCGGGAACAGCATCACAGATATCCTCATTTGCAGATGGGTTGCTTTACCTTTCCTTGATTTCAGGAAGAAACCCCGAATTACTAATTGGTCAGCATGTGATCTCAGCGCCTTTTGTAAAGCAAAGCGGACTGGAAATCATTTCAACCGGCTATATGGTCATTGACGGAGGAGCGCCCACTACGGTTTCCTATATCAGCAATGCGAGCCCGGTCCCTGCGGACAAAAACGAGATCGCTATGTGTACTGCCATGGCCGGAGAGATGCTGGGCATGAAGCTCATTTACATAGATGCCGGAAGCGGGGCGAAAAGACCGGTAAGCGAGGATATGATCCGGATGGTAGCTTCCTGCATAGAAATCCCACTCGTAGTTGGAGGCGGCATCCGAAATCCTGAAAAAGCTTATCATAACTGCAAAGCAGGGGCAGATGTGATTGTCGTCGGCGACGCTATTGAGAAAGACGCATCCCTGATCAGAGAAATCGCTGAGGCAGTGCATGGCTCACCCATAAAAGTGTGAGCATTCCCGAAAGAACGTAAAGCTGGTTTACACTCCTGAAGAACAAAACTCTGTAAGCGGCCAAAACTGACCTCTTTACCAAAATTTTACATAAAAAATTGCCTGGCATTTGAAAAATTCTTTTTCTTTGCACTGTAATTCTTTTGAATAATTATCATTCTATCAGGAAATGAAAAAAAACTCACCCATATCACTCCATTCCCAGGTGGTATTGCACGCTTCTGCTGAGCGTGGGTTTTTTGTAACGCCTCCCTGCGTTATTTTTTCTTTTCGACCAATTCCCTTTCGGGTACGACGTTGATACCACCACACCATAGTATCCCCTGCTATATCGGAACTATGACCCCGCAACAGGCGGAGTATGATTTTTCAGCGCTCAACCCGTTGACTTCAATTTACCTTATTCATTTCGAACCATGGAACAAGAACAACAATTTCAAATAGTAATAGCAAATGAGTCGCATCAGGATTTTGCGCAGATCATTTGCGATGAAATGGAATCGTCTGCAATGGCCAGGGGAACCGGTATTGCCAAGCGGAGCCCCGACTATATCAAAGAAAAAATGCGTGAAGGCAAGGCAGTTATTGCCTTTACAAAAGATGGGATCTGGGCAGGATTTTGTTATATCGAAACCTGGAGCCACGGCGAATATGTTGCAAACTCAGGACTGATCGTAGCGCCCCCATTCAGAAAAAGCGGGCTGGCCAAACAGATCAAAAAGAAAATATTCAACCTCAGCAGACAAACATATCCGGATGCAAAAATTTTCGGACTGACCACGGGTCTGGCCGTAATGAAGATCAATTCGGAACTCGGCTACGAACCCGTGACCTATTCTGAATTGACGCAGGATGAAGCATTTTGGGCAGGCTGCAAAAGTTGTGTGAATTATGAAATTCTGATGAGCAAGGAGCGCAAGAACTGCATGTGCACGGCGATGTTGTATGACCCGAAAGACCATTATGAACCGGAAGAAACAGCTCAGGATTTTAAACAGCACAGCAAATTGTACGAACGATTCATGAAAATCAAACAATGGAGCTTATTGAAACCTTTTATGAAAAAAGAAAAAGATAAGCCAACCAACGGGGTCGCCAAACCCAAATCTTTCTTTCATCATTTTTTTCATTTCTGATCCTCCATTCCATTGGAGAAAAATGAAAAGCATCAATAGTGCAAATGAATAAAACAGTCTCGTCAACAAAAAAAAATAACTCATCCTCTTCAGGGATAAGAGACGCCGTGGTCCTTGCGTATAGCGGAGGATTGGATACAACCTACTGTGCAATCTATCTGAACAAAATAAAAAACCTGAAAGTCCATGCGCTTACTGTGAATACAGGCGGTTTCAGCAAAGATGAAATCAAACAGATCGAAGGCAGGGCAAAAAAATTAGGCGTTGCTTCCTTTACCTGTGTTGATGTGACCAGAGAATATTACGAAAGCTGCATTAAATATCTTGTTTTCGGCAATGTGCTGAAAAATGCAACCTATCCTTTAAGTGTAAGCGCAGAAAGAATGGTACAGGCTATTGCAGTCGCTAACCACGTACTGGAAACCGGCGCTGCCCAGGTAGCCCATGGCAGTACGGGCGCAGGCAATGACCAGGTGCGGTTTGACATGGTATTCCAGAGTATGTTGCCAGGTGTGGAAATCCTCACTCCCATCCGCGACATGAAACTGAGCCGCGAAGAAGAAATTACTTTTTTAAAACAACATAAAGTTGAAATGAATTTTGAAAAAGCAAAGTACAGCATCAACAAAGGATTGTGGGGAACTTCAGTGGGTGGGAAAGAAACGCTCACTTCGAATGATTATCTTCCGGAAGAGGCCTGGCCGACACAGGTCAGTGAGTCGGGAGTCAGGAATCTGGAACTTGTATTTGAAAAAGGAGAGATGACCGGAGTGAACGAAAAAAAATTCGTTCACCCGGTCCAAGCCATCCAATATCTGCAGTCGATCGCACAACCTTATGGGATAGGAAGAGATATTCATGTAGGTGATACGATCATCGGGATCAAAGGACGGGTTGGATTTGAAGCCGCAGCCCCACTCATCATCATCAAAGCACATCACCTGCTGGAAAAACATACACTTACCAAATGGCAATTGTACTGGAAAGACCAACTGAGCAACTGGTACGGCAACTGGCTGCATGAAGGCCAGATGCTGGATCCTACGATGAGGAATATTGAGAAATTTTTGGAAGATACCCAGGAAACGGTTAATGGGAAGGTATTTGTGACAATTCAACCTTATCGATTCACTGTGACAGGTATCGAAAGCAGGCATGACCTGATGAGCAGCAAATTTGGTTCCTATGGCGAAATGAATAAGGGGTGGACAGGCGATGACGTGAAGGGTTTCGCGAAAATATTCGGCAACCAGACTTCGATCTATCACAAAGTCAACGCCTCTTCCACAAAAAAGAAAATAAAAAATCCGAAAGAAACATGAACAGCCAGGAAGATCATGAACAATGCAACCAACGATAAAGAGCATACGAATAAAACGTTTTCAGGAGGTTTCAATATTGCTTCAAAGGATCGTCCCCTGAAGTATTATCAGTGGGGAAATCATTGTGAGGGTTGGAACCTGGTTGATGAATCTGATTTTTCTGTGAAGCTGGAAAGCATGCCTCCCGGAACGGAAGAAACCTTGCATTACCATCAGCAGGCACAACAATTCTTTTTTATTTTAAAAGGGAGTGCCTTTTTTGAGATTGATGGAAAATTAACAGGATTGAATGAAGGCCAGGGGATGCATATTCGTCCAAAAATAAAACACAGGATAATCAACCGGTCGGACGAAGAATTGCAGTTTATTTTGTGTTCACAGCCCTCCACCCAAAAGGATCGTTTCAATTTTGCATGACATGAAAAAAATTAAGATCGGCATAACAGGCGGGGCCGGGTACACCGGGGGAGAATTAATCAGGATTCTTATCGGTCATCCCTATGCGGACATTGTGTTCGTGCAAAGCAGGAGCAATTCCGGGAAATATCTTCATGAAGTGCACTCCGACCTGCTTGGCGAAACAGACATGCAATTCACTGCTGATCCCTCCACGAAAGACTGGGCGGAAGCAGAAGTCCTTTTCCTGTGCGTAGGCCATGGCGAAGCAAAAAAATTCCTGGAAGAAAATAAAATCCCCAAACATCTGAGGCTAATTGATCTTTCGCAGGATTTCCGTATCTCTACTAACGGCCATCTACCAACGATAAACGGCCAACCTGTTATTTATGGGCTTCCCGAACTGGACAGGAAAAAAATTAAGAAAGCAACCCATATTGCCAATCCGGGATGCTTTGCCACAGCAATCCAACTGGGACTTTTGCCACTGGCAAAGGCAGGATTGCTCCAGGAAGTGTACACAACCGGAATTACAGGTTCCACCGGAGCCGGGCAGGGATTGGCGCCGACTTCACATTTTTCGTGGAGAGCCAATAATATCCAGGCCTATAAAACTTTGGTCCATCAGCATATCAGGGAAATTTATCAGTCCCTTCATCAACTGCAACCGGGATTTCCGGCTTCACATTCAGAAAACAACCAGGGTCTCAGTTTTATCCCCTGGCGGGGTGATTTTACGAGGGGAATTTTTATCAGTTCACTGCTGCATTGTGAAGTTAAGCCAGACAAGCTGGTAAAATTATATGAAGATTATTACGAAGACCATCCCTTCACTGTTTTGAGCAAAGAGCCCATATTCCTGAAGCAGGTGGTAAATACCAACAAATGCATCATTCAATTGGAAAAAGTGGGAAGTAAACTGGTTGTGCATTCCATCATAGATAATTTATTGAAAGGTGCATCCGGGCAGGCAGTTCAGAATATGAACCTGATGTTCGGAATTGATGAATGCGCCGGGTTGCGATTAAAGGCAAGCTATTTTTAACCCCCCTAAAGGGGTGGTGGCAAGACAATTCTATTTTTTAACTAAAAAATTCCCCTTTCAGGGGATCAAGGGGTATGAAACTATTCGACGTTTATCCAATCAACAATATCAGCATAGTAAAAGCCAGGGGCTCTTATATCTGGGATGACCAGGGATTACAGTATCTCGACATGTATGGCGGTCATGCCGTCATCTCTATCGGTCATACACATCCGCACTTTGTGAAACGTATTACAGACCAATTGAACAAAGTGGCTTTTTATTCCAATTCAGTGATTATTCCCATTCAACAAGAGCTGGCCGAAAAGCTGGGAAAAGTTTCCGGGAAAGAAGATTATCGACTGTTCCTTTGTAATTCAGGCGCAGAAGCCAACGAAAATGCCATGAAGCTGGCTTCCTTTCATACCGGAAGAAAAAAAATTATTGCATTCAGAAAATCTTTTCATGGCAGAACTTCGCTCGCTGTAGCTGCAACGGATAATCCGGTCATCGTGGCTCCTGTAAACCAGACTGACAATATTATTTTCCTTCCCTTCAATGACGAAACTTCGCTGGAAGCCTGCTTCCGGGCGCAGGGGAAAGAGATCGCCGCCGTGATCATCGAAGGAATTCAGGGTGTGGGAGGAATTAACGTTGCCAAAGAATCCTTCCTTCAAAAAATCAGGACACTCTGTACTGAACATGAATCAGTTTTCATTGCAGACAGCGTGCAATGCGGATATGGCCGGAGCGGCAAATTTTTCTCGCATGATTATGCCGACGTCGATGCGGACATTTATTCCCTGGCCAAGGGAATGGGTAATGGCTTTCCCGTCGCAGGTATTGTCATCGCGCCACACCTGCAGCCCAAGCACGGCATGCTGGGTACAACATTCGGAGGTAACCCGCTGGCCTGCGCTGCAGCGCTCGCGGTATTGGAAGTCATCGAATCGGAACAGCTCATGCGCAATGCGAAAACAGTCGGAGATTATCTCCAATCTGAATTAAAAAAAATCTCTGTTCTGCAAAATGTAAGAGGAAAAGGACTGATGATCGGTTTCGATGTACCGGAAGAGTTGAAAGATCTGCGGAAAAACCTATTGTTTAATCAACATGTTTTCACCGGTGAAGCCAAGCCGAACACCATTCGTTTGCTGCCCTCACTGGCCCTGAGCAAAAAAGATGCAGATGAATTCCTGGAATCAATACGCGAAGAAATTCATAATATGGTTTCCACCTCAAATCTAGTCGACCAAGCATGAGAAACTTCATTTCAGCCGGCGATGTAAAAGATATTCCTGGCCTAGTTCAAAAAGCTTTGGAATATAAACGAAATCCCTATGCGCAAAAAAAAATCGGGATGGAGAAAAGGGCTTGCTTGTTATTCCTGAACCCGAGTATGCGAACGAGGTTAAGTACACAGATTGCAGCCCAGAACCTCGGACTGGAACCGGTTGTATTCAATATTGACAAGGAAGGATGGGCATTGGAATTCGAAGAAGAAGCAATCATGAGCGGCAATACAGTTGAACATGTGAAAGATGCAGCGCCGATATTCGGTAAATATTTCGATATCCTCTGTATCCGCACATTCCCTTCGCTGAAAAACAGGCAGGATGATTATAGCGAATTGTTCATCAAACAATTTATCAGGTATTCGGGAATACCTGTCGTGAGTATGGAAAGCGCCACGTTGCATCCCTTGCAAAGTTTAACTGATATCATTACCATCACGGAATGTCTATCAGCTCGTAAGGAAACGGCAGTAAAAAAACCAAAGATTGTGCTCACCTGGGCTCCGCATGTCAAGCCTTTGCCGCAGTGCGTAGCAAACAGTTTTTCGCAGTGGATCAATGCCTGGGGGCAGGCTGATTTTGTTATTACCCATCCAGAAGATTATGAGCTGGACGGCTCATTCACCAAGGGAGCAACAATCACTCATAACCAGGATGAAGCTTTGAAAAATGCTGATTTTGTTTATGTCAAAAACTGGAGTACGTATACTGATTACGGTAAGATTTATTGTAATGACCCGGAGTGGATGCTGACGCAAAAAAAACTGCAGGTGACGAACAGCGCCAAAGTAATGCATTGCCTGCCGGTACGAAGAAATGTGGAATTGAGTGATGAAGTGTTGGATGGGCCGAATAGTGTCGTAACTCAACAGGCAGGTAACAGGGTCTGGGCAGCACTAGCTGTGCTCAGTGAAATATTGAAAGATACCAGATAAAAAATGGATGTGGGAAGATTATTGATCATAAAAATCGGAGGAAATATTATTGATGATGAAAAAAAATTATCCTCATTCCTGAAGGATTTTTCAGTGATCGAAGAAAAGAAAATACTTATTCATGGGGGTGGAAAGCTGGCTACGCAGATTGCTGAGAGGATGAATATTCCACAACAATTGGTAGATGGGCGTAGAATCACGGATGCAGAAACGCTGAAAATTGTCACCATGGTTTATGCCGGCTATATCAATAAAAACATTGTCGCCCTTTTGCAGTCACTGGGCAACAATGCGATCGGGCTGAGTGGAGCCGATGGCAATGCTATCCTGGCGCATCAAAGAATTCATCCGTCTATCGATTACGGTTATGCGGGAGATATTGATGCCGTGAATGTATCATTGATAAAAAACCTGCTGAATGATGGCATGACACTCGTAATGGCCCCGATCACGCATGACAAAAAAGGCCAGTTACTGAATACGAATGCTGATACGATCGCCCAGGAGATCGCAAAGGCAATGAGCGCTGCCTTTGAAGTGCATCTCATATATTCTTTTGAAAAATCAGGTGTGCTGCTGGATGCAAACGATGAAAGCACTGTGATTCCGTCCATTCAACCCGGATATTACAATCAATTGAAATCAGAAAAAAAAATATTCGCAGGAATGATTCCCAAGATCGACAATGCTTTTGCTGCTTTGAACAGTGGAGTTAAACAGGTCACTATCGGAAAAGCAGAGGAATTGAAGATGCTCATCAATCATTCCGCGGGAACAAGAATTACCAATGAATAACCCCGATATAAATTTTTTACGGGCGGAAGCCGTCGGTTTGCTCAAAGAGCTGATCGCCACTCCTTCTTTTTCAAAGGAAGAAAATGATACTGCCGAGTTGATCAGTGAGTTTTTCACAAAGCATGATATCCCACATTCACGAGTAGGAAATAATGTGTATGCAAAAAACAAATACTACAACCCTTCAAAACAAAGCATTCTGCTCAATTCGCATCATGATACAGTGAGGCCGAATAAGAACTATACCATGGATCCTTTCACCCCGTTGGAAAAGGATGGAAAGTTATTCGGCCTGGGCAGCAACGATGCGGGAGGATGTCTGGTCAGCCTGATGGCAGTTTTTCTTCATTTTTACGGTCAGGATAAGCTGAACCATAATGTGGTTTTCGCAGCCAGCGCCGAAGAAGAAATCAGCGGGGTGAATGGTATTGAATTAGTGCTCCCTTATCTCGGGCAGATTGATTTCGGTATTGTAGGTGAGCCGACCAAACTGGAAATGGCAGTTGCTGAACGTGGACTGATGGTTATCGATTGTACGGCCCAGGGACGCGCAGGGCATGCAGCTAGAAACGAAGGAGAAAATGCACTTTACAAAGCCCTGGAAGATATTCAATGGATTCGCAACTGCAGGTTTGAAAGAGTAAGCAACCTGCTTGGTGAATCGCGCATGACCGTTACTGTTATAGAGACGGAAAACAAACAGCATAATGTAGTTCCTTCACAATGTAAATTTGTGATTGACGTACGTGTAAACGAGCTATATACTTTTGAAGAGATTCTCGAGGCACTGAAAAATAACCTGAAAAGCCAGTTTAAACCCCGTACTACAAGGATGAAATCAACATCCATTCCGTTGGATCATCCATTGGTAAAGGCAGGGCTTGCCCTGGGTCGGACTTATTATGGCTCCCCCACAACCTCGGATAAGGCATTGATGCCATTCCCTGCATTGAAAATGGGACCCGGAGATTCAGCGAGAAGCCATACTGCCGATGAATTTATTTATCTTGACGAAATAAAAGAAGGAATTGAATTGTACATTAAATTGTTAAATGGATTTATTTGATGCTGAAAGCTGAAAGCTAAACGCTATGTGTTATGCTTCTGCGTTCCGCGTTAAGCCTAAAAACCGGAATATGAAACTTTGGGAAAAAGAAGGTACAGCGGTACATGAGCAAATAGAAAAATTTACTGTTGGTCGCGACAGGGAATTTGATTTGCTTCTGGCAGAATATGATGTACAGGGGTCCATGGCGCATTCCCAGATGTTGCAGGGCATTGGCTTGCTCACTACTGAAGAATTGAATGCTATCCAAAATGAATTGAAAAATATCCTGGAAACCATCCGGAATGGACAGTTCGACATTGACAAAGATGTAGAAGATATACACTCGCAGGTTGAATTACTGCTTACAAAAAAACTGGGCGAAACCGGGAAAAAAATTCACAGTGGCAGAAGCCGGAATGATCAGGTTGCAGTTGATATCAAATTATACCTTCGCGCCGAAATATTAAAAATAAAAGACGAAGCAAAAAATTTGTTTGACCTGCTGATTAAGCAGAGTGAAAAATTCAAAGAGAAACTGCTTCCCGGCTATACTCATCTCCAGATCGCGATGCCATCCTCCTTCGGACTCTGGTTTGGTGCATACGCTGAAAGCCTGGTGGATGATATGGAATTGCTGGCAGCGGCTTACCAGATCAGCAATAAGAATCCTTTGGGAAGTGGTGCCGGCTATGGCTCTTCCTTCCCACTCAAAAGAAAAAAAACTACAGACACACTGGGATTCGGCACCCTCAATTTCAATTCTGTATATGCACAGATGAGCAGGGGCAAAACAGAAAGAGCTGTTGCTTTCGGGTTAAGCAGTATTGCGGCCACACTCAGCAAACTTTCCATGGATTGCTGCCTTTACATAAGCCAGAATTTCGGTTTCATTTCTTTTCCTGATACACTGACCACAGGGAGCAGCATTATGCCACACAAAAAAAATCCGGATGTATTTGAATTGATCCGCGCAAAATGTAACCGCATTCAATCCACTCCCAATGAGCTGACCCTGCTCATCAATAATCTCCCTTCAGGATATCATCGTGACCTGCAGCTTACCAAAGAAATTTTATTTCCTGCAATTGAAGAGATGAAAGCCTGTCTGCAGGCAGCACAACTGATGTTATCGAATATTCAGGTGAAAGATAATATACTCGATGATGAAAAATACAAGTATCTGTTCAGTGTGGAAGTCGTGAATGAACTGGTGAACAAAGGTGTTGCATTTCGTGAAGCCTACAAACAGGTGGGCAACCAGATTGAAAAAGGCGAGTTCCATTTTGATTATAAAAAAGGAATGCAGCATGTACATGAAGGCAGCATCGGGAACCTGAACAATGAAGAAATCATCAAAGAAATGAATAAGGCACTGGCGAAATTTTAATAATTCGTCTTTTCTGAAACTGAATTCACCAACCATTATTTTTTAGCCCGGACTGTTAATGTTTAGCAAATTCGATTGTGAAACGAATTTTCTACTTACAAAGCCCAGATCGCGTTTCCGATTGGTCCTAACTTTGTTATAATATTTAAAGGAAATTAGTTGTATGAAAAAGCCGGTAGTACTTGCGATGATATTGTGCCTGGTAATGTTTGCAGCTACAGTTTACGCACAAAATCCTGACAGGCAGGAAATAGAAAATGCCAGGATCGATGCATTGAAAAAAATCATTGAGGAAAAGCACTATGTTTTTTCCGCCCGATCAGCTACTCCATTTAGTGGTAGCACCAAGCAATTAACTTATCCGTATGAACTCAGAGTAAAAAAAGATACAGTCGATGCAGATCTCCCTTATTATGGCCGTGCTTACACTGCTGATATTGCCAGCACCCAGGGCGGAATCAATTTTACCACATCCAATTTTGAATACAATATGAAAGATGACGGTAAAGGCGGATGGGATGTAATCATCACTCCTAAACAAATCAGGGATGTACAAAAAATGATACTCTATATTTCCACTGCAGGATATGCGACCTTACAAGTGACGAGCAATACCCGCCAGATGATCACATTCAATGGACAAATTCATGATTTAAGCAGTAAGTAGTTTTGAAAACTTTCCAAAATTTTTTGTGGAAATAAAATGCAGATGAGATCATATTCATCTGCGTAAATCTGTGCCATCAGTGAGACAATCTTCCCACGCCGGTTTTGATGTCTCACAAATTTCTCAGATGGACACAGATTGTTATGATTTTTATTTCCTCAAATCATAATAAATCCTCTTTCTATCCAAACTGACGCAAAAGCTCTCGCGGATTTCACAGATTTACACAGATAGTTTATCTCAATTGCTGAGTATCGACTCTTGAGGGTGTATCTTTTCCTGCAACCATTGAAGTGGAACTGATCGCGATAGCGCTGATGATCTGCGCCATATTGTTCATATCCAGTGTTCCTATTTCATCTCCCGGAGTATGATAATATTTTTCGGAATCCATCTTTGAAGTGGAAATAGTATGTGCCGGAACTCCCTGCCGGGCAAGCGTTGCATTATCTGAACGATAAAATAATTGCTGCTGCGGATATGGATCCGGATAAAAAGTAAACCGGCTTCCCTCCAGGTTTTTTTCAAGAATTTTTCCCATATCTGATTTGTCGTAGCCCGTGATGTAAGCAGAATTGGTTCCCCATTTGCTTTCAGTTCCT
>DATJWE010000206.1:0-23951 GCA_035501475.1 Puia sp.
CCAGAATTCGCTGTAATTTCTTTTCAGACTTGTCATCAAACCGATGGGTAGTTGATCTGAAAGAATATTACGTACCACTGCGATCAATTCTCCGTTTTGGTTGCTGTAGTAAGCAAACATGACCCTGTCGTTTATTGTAAAAGTGACTTTTGCATATTGCTTTTCCTGCTGCCAGCTGATATTTTTTGCGCTTGCAAAATCCCTGGAGAAAGAGGCAGTTGCGTCCTGATTTACATCTTTGCCTTTGTCGGCATAAGCATGACTCAATCCTGCTATCAACATTACCGACATGATTACAATTATCTTTTTCATGATCTTGGTTTTTATAATTTTCATTAATAAGATTTTAATTTCCTGGTTGTTTAAATTTTGTTTGCCAAAGCTACCGTCTAAAAGGGCCTTCGGAAAGTCCTTTTCGGCAGCAAAGAACAAATCAGCGGTAAAGGAAGGGAATGTGTCGGTTAACGAAGAGGAATGACCATGCAGTGCCTGCATTTAAAGAGTTACATAATTCTTCTTTTCTCTTTTATACATTGTCCATTGGCCAAACCCGTCTGATTTGAGCACTACTTTCTCATCGCTGTTCTCGATTGTCAGGTAGTAGAATGTCTGATCTGCAGTAGCAATTTCAAACAAATCACTGATCCAATGATCGCTGTATTTCTTTTTTACTTCAGTCATTAACCTGATAGGCAGTTGATCAGAAAGAATATTGCGAACTACAGCCATCAGTTCACCATCGACGTTATAATAAGCAAACATGACGTGACCATTCAGCTTAAAAGTTGCTTTTGCAAAATCTTTTCTCTGTTCCCAGGTTACACTACTTGCGCTTACAAAATCCTTATGAAAAGATGCTACTGCGCGTTGATTAATTTCTTCACCAATATTAGCGAAGGCGACGGTCAGGCCCATTGTCAGCATCACGGCTACTGTTAAAATTGTATTTTTCATTTTTAAGGTTTTTATTTTTTGATTGTTTACATTAATAAGACGCAGGCTTTTCAACAATGTTGCAGGCTTTTAAAAATTTTTATATTTTATTTTTTTAACCCTTTGTATTTCCCCATAGGGCGAAAAGCTCACTGAAACTGTTTTCTTCTCATCCTGCATGGTAACAACATAATAAAGCATATCATCATCCGAGTATTCTTCCACGCTATTTATTGAATACTTATTGTATCCCGCAGATATTGCTCTCATTATCATTATCGGCAATCCTTCGTCAGATATCAGTCGTATCGTTCTCAATAAATCGCCTCCTTCGTCATAGAATGCTACGGTCGAATGTCCTTCATAAAGAAAACTTGCCCGGAAAATTTTCTTGTTGTCTAACGATGTCCAGTATACATTGGATACGTTGGTGAATTCCTTTTGGAATGACTGCAGTATTTTGTCTGATATATCGTTGTTGCCAGCGGCCTTTACAAAGGCAGCATGTAATAAAATCATAAGGCCAATAATTATCTTTTTCATAACTCACTGTTTAAATTTTTCTTTTGAAGAGTTTTCTTATTGGCAGGATCAATCGTTCTTGGTGTACTATGGCAACACAATGCCAGTTTTTATTTTATTGATCATGAAGAACTTAAAAATTAGCGGCCCGGGGCAGGTGTCCGCTTTTGATATAGTTATTGTTTACAAATGATACAGCGATTTATTTTTCTTCCATGATCGTCCACAATTTGAACAAGAAACTTCTTTTCTTCTCCGTCGCAGGTTTTAATTATTCAGTTGGCAGGCTAAAGGTAGTATGGGTGAATACAGTATTCAACCCGAAATATGCTATTCTTAGACGCTACAAAATTATTTTTGTTACAAGACCTTCACAAGTTAATAATGATTAGTGGCAGACATTGTTAAGATATGTTAAAGAAGATCCATGCTCATCACCCATACATCACGAAACCCTGTCCCATACTGCATTTCAGAGCTTGAAGGGTATATTATTGTTATATTCAAAATAAAAACTTTAATGACAGTCTACAACATTTGTAGAATTGTCTGAGACGCTGCTTTTGGGAATGCAAAAAAATTCTATGGTAACTTTATCAGATGAATTATCTCGCCCATGCTTACTTGTCATTCAGGCAACCTGAAATTCTGGTGGGTAATCTTATAAGTGACTTTGTAAAAGGGAAAAAAAAGGAAGAATACCCCGAGCTTATCCGAAAAGGAATTCAATTGCATCGTTTAATCGACCAGTACACAGATAATCACGAAGCTACCATGCGGGCTAAAGCTTTCTTCCGGCCGGCCTGTGGGCTTTATGCCGGCGCATTCATAGATATTGTGTATGATCATTTTCTCGCAAACGACACAAAAGAATTTCCTCAACACTCTCTGGCTGAATTCTCCCAATATACTTATCAGCAGATGCAACCGTTTGAAGCTGTTTTCCCTGAAAAATTCAGTCGGATGTTCTATTATATGAAGCTGCAGGACTGGTTATTTAATTATCAATTCAGGAAGGGTGTTCAGAATAGTTTTGCGGGGCTCGTGAGAAGGGCGAAATACCTCAACCATTACCAACCCGCTTTTGAAGCCTTTGAAACGAATTATGCCGCTTTAAATGATTGTTATCAGGTATTTTTTCCTGATATCAGGGATTACGCCTATCAGCAGCTGATTCAATGGAGAATAATTGTAAACACGAATCCAGGATAAAAATCCCCGGGAACACATATGCGAAAAAAAATTCAGCCACAGGATGTCGTGCGGCTGAATAGGATGCCGAGCTGTCTTATTGCTGCAACCTTTATGGCAGCTTCAGCAAGTCCGATCAAGGATATCGGCCGGGCTCGCTGAAAGCTGCTGAAATCTTAATTTTCCGCTGCTCTTTTATACTTTTCAACCAGTTCAAAGTTCCCGCCTGTATCGGATTTTACAGTTGTCCAATTGGTGGCATCTTCAAGTTTTATATAATACTGAATGTCGTCAGGCGTTTCGACTTCGGTAACTCCAAACACTTTCTGCTCGGGATATTTCTTTCTGATTTTGCAGAGAATATTCACGGGCAAATGTTCTTCGCCGAAATAACGGGTAGCATTGAGAAAGTTACCATCCCTGTCATAACTGACCCTTTCACGAATGCCGGCTTCAAAAAAATTGACTACATAATTGTCTGTAAACTCTTCCCATTTTACCTGTTCAGCTTTAGGAAATGTTTCCTTAAAAGTTTTTAACACTTTTTCATCGACAGTAAAATTGGCGCGGGAGACGAATCCCAGTACCAGTATACATACGGACAAGATGAAATACTTTTTCATGGCTATACTTTTGATTGGTTAACTGATTAATGAAATTTGATTTAGGGTGTAAATATATTTTCACAAACAGCCGAAGTCAAGCTGTTCTATATGCCCGGTAAAAAAATTTTTGTCGTGAAAAAAAATATAAAACCTTAACTCTTACTAAAGACTGAAAAATCGGGTATGAAGCAATGCAAATACGGGATTAAGACATGTTGCATGTTATTTTGATTTTGCGGTTAAGCTTTTGTTAAACTGGAAATGCGGAAAGGGCATTAGAACAAACAGGTGTCAAAAGTATGGCTCACAGATTACACAGATGATCACAGATCAGATATAATCTTGCTGATGATCTTACACAATCAAACCATCTGAGTAAATCTGTGCCATCTGTGAGAACAAAAAATGGCTGCTGAAAAAGTTGATTCATTTTCTGATCTTTGCTGCTTAACAAAAAAACTGTTAATGAAATTTGCAACCAGAGTAATTCACGCTTGCATTGAGCCGGATGCTGCAACCGGGGCCATCATGACGCCGATCTATCAGACTTCGACCTATGTTCAGACTGCACCCGGACAGCACAAAGGTTATGAGTATGCCCGCTCACAAAACCCGACCCGCAAAGTGCTGGAAGATGTAGTGGCAGCCATTGAAAATGGAAAATTTGGTTTATGTTTCAGCAGCGGTGTGGCCGCAACGGATGCAGTCATCAAATTACTTGGCCCCGGCGACGAAGTCATAGCAGGAAACGACATGTATGGAGGAACTTACCGCCTGTTCAGTAAAATATTTAATAAGTTCGGGATCAGGTTTCATTATATTGACCTCCAGGATACGAATCTTATTAAGAAAACAATCAACAGCAAAACCCGCCTGATCTGGACAGAAACTCCTACCAATCCATTAATGAATATTATTGACCTGGCCGAAACAGCATCCATCGCCAGGCAGCACAAGCTCCTGCTCTGTGTTGACAATACTTTTGCCTCTCCCTCTCTTCAAAATCCTTTAGACCTGGGCGCAGACATTGTTTTGCATTCAGCAACAAAATACCTGAGCGGTCACAGTGATGTAATTCATGGATGCCTGGCGATGAATGACGCTGATCTGAGAGAAAAATTATATTTCATCCAAAAAAGTTGTGGAGCTGTGCCAGGACCACAGGATTGTTTTCTTGTGTTGCGTGGAATCAAGACCTTGCATGTGCGGATGGAGCGGCATTGCAGCAATGGAGAGAAAATAGCCAGGTTCCTGCGCAATCATTCGTCTGTAGACAAAGTTTACTGGTGCGGATTTGAAGACCATCCGGGATATGCCATTGCAAAAAAACAAATGCGTGGCTTTGGAGGAATGATGAGTTTTGAATTGAAAAACAAAAAAGAAGAGGAAGTGAAAAGAGTATTGTCCTCTACAAAATTATTTGCATTGGCAGAAAGTCTGGGCGGAGTGGAATCATTGATTAATCATCCGGCTACGATGACACATGCCTCCATTCCCCGCGAAGAAAGAATCAGGAATGGTCTCAACGATTCGCTGATCAGGCTTAGCGTAGGCATTGAAGATGCTGATGACCTCATAGAAGATCTGCAACAGGCTATTCGATAAAAATCACCGGCAGCCGACCTCTTACCATCACCAATGGATATACGTAATTTGAAGGAATTCCTTGACAGGAAGGTTGAAGAATATAATCAGCCTTCTTTTATTGTAAATGACCCGATCAGCATTCCGCATCAGTTCAGCAAGAAACAGGATATTGAAATTGCCGGATTCTTTGCCGCCATTTTTTCCTGGGGCAACCGGACAACCATTATCCAAAAATCAAAAGAGCTTCTCACCCTGATGGATAACAGCCCCTATGCATTCTGCCTGAACCATGACACGAGCGGTCTTAAACGACTGATGCAATTTAAACACCGGACGTTTAATGCTACGGATCTTCTTTATTTCGTCCATTTCCTGCAATTCCATTACAACAGGTATTCCTCTTTGGAAAATGCTTTCTTCCAAAATAATTTCAGGGAACCTTCAATGGAAATGAATCCGGCCGGAGCTGCCCTGAACAGTTTTTACAATTATTTCTTTTCACTGGAAGACGCACCCAAACGCACGCGGAAACATATTGCTTCACCTGAAAAAAAGTCTACCTGCAAACGACTGAATATGTTTCTCCGCTGGATGGTAAGAAACGATAATAAGGGAGTTGATTTTGGAATCTGGAAAAAGCTGTCTCCTGCACAGCTCATTTGCCCGATTGACCTGCATGTGGCAAGAGTTGCAAAGAAATTCGGCCTGGTTACGCGTAAACAAACCGACTGGCTCTCCGCATTGGAGTTGACGGATCATTTGCGTACATTGGATCAGAATGACCCGGTAAAATATGATTTTGCATTATTCGGCCTGGGCGTTATCGAACATTATTAAGTTAGTATTATGGAAGATATTAACCAATTGACTTCCTATCTGCATGAGGATTGGTCTATCGAATTGAAAGAACATCCTTCAATCGATGAAATAAGGGAGCAGTTGGCCAGCCGGATTAATGATTTGATCAACCATCATTTTGATCAATTGGTTGGCCTGCTGTACAGGATTGATGTAAACGAATCGAAGCTGAAATACCTGCTTAAAGAAAATCCAGGCGAAGATGCAGGAAACATCATTGCAGGATTAATTATCGAACGGCAGCTGCAAAAAATTCAAACCAGGAAAAATTACAAACCGGATACTACTGCATGTGATGAGGAGAAATGGTAATCCGTAAAGGAGAATCTGCTAGAACATTAATTCCTTCACTTTTTCCTTGTCTTCCTTTTCTTTTTTCAGATCGAACATGGTCCCGAAAACCCGGTCCCAGATGGTAGTGCTCACACCAAATCCCCTGTGATCATTTTTATAATGATGCAGGTGATGATTACGCCATAAAGGTTTCATCCATTTGAACGGAGGGTTCCAGGCGTGAATGGCATAGTGCATGCTGCCATAAAGAAGATATCCCAAAACAAATCCCGGGAAAAACATGAATACGTTTTTACCAATGAGCAGGTAGAACAAAGAAAAAATCACAGATGCCAGGATCAGGCTGGGCACGGGCGGCATGAACAATCTCTCCTTATCTCTTGGAAAATGATGATGATTGCCATGCAACACATATACGATTTTTTTTGCGCGCTTGCTCCCGGCAGTCCAATGAAATACGAACCGATGCATGATGTATTCGAACAAGGTCCAGAAAAACATGCCTCCCAAAAAAATTAAAGCTATTCTATCGAAAGAAAAATCCATGCGCTCAAAACTCAAATAAAGGGAATAAACAATAACTGGCAGATAGATCCCCCAGATAACGAGTGGATGTGTTTTGGTTAACACTTCCAGATAGTGGTTTTTAAACAATTTTGCCTGTCCCTTATTATGTATTTTCTCAAATTCCATTAGCTATTCCTATTGGGTGACAAAAATACGAAGAAGCGGGATATAATACTAATGACATTCAGAAATAATGTGCCGACCAGCATCTGCTAATTGTAAAGCAATTGAAACTTATTCAGGTCCGGGTAATATTTCCGGGATCGTTCCAATTCATATTGATAAATAATATTCCCTACTTCTTTAAAAAAAGGATATCCTGTTTCGTCATATTCATATTTGTCATCATTCAGAATTCCATCGCTGTTTACATAGATTACGGCGCTGAGCATGAATTCAACTTTATTTTTAAAATCGACAATATAAGCTGCATCAGTCAAAAACCCGTATGACCACCCGGGTTTGTTGAATATCCGGATATAAGAGGGAATGGACGTTCTTCCTGATTTAAACATAAAGAATTTGGTATAGCTGTTGAAATATTCCACCGTATCATAATGAGGATGGCTGCTTTCAGACGGGTATTCAGACATGTACTGGGAAAGAAATGCGTAATCGTCAGGCTCAAGATTGAACCGTTGTTTTTGAGGAACAGATTCCGGGAACAATACTGATTGCAAAATCTTTTGTAAATCTTCCAGCGGTAAATTATTGTGCTTCGTAAAATCCATGGGCGAATGAATCAGGCTGTCATTAAAATCATAATGCGCGTTCCCGATAAATATTTTTTTAGAATAATCAAATACCAGATCACTATAAGCCTGCGACTGACTGTAAACTAATTTTCCATTTTCAACAAAATTCACCGGGTTGGTATGCCTGTTTTGATCCTCGTTCATGGGTACAAATCGCCTGGTGATCCGGATGTTTGGATACCCCATTTCCCAGAGGTGCTGGTTGATATATTTCTGGCCCAGAAATTCGTAGAGACGGTTATACGCATCGTTATCACTCACCAGGAAAATTTTCCTGATATACTGTGCAATGGATGGCAAATTATCTGCGGCGCTCGAATCCTGCAAGACCCTCGTCTGGCCCGGATAGGCGCTGTCAGTCAGCATCGGAGTGAATTTATTCAATCCATATTTTTTCAACCCGTTTATTTTTTCGAGCGCCAGGAAAGCGAGCGGCATTTTCACTGTGGAAGCAGGGTTAAAATAATTGCCGGGATCGACCTGATAATAATAATTAAAAAAATGAGGTGTGTTGTGTTTATCGCGATCGATACGCGTATAAATAATCTGATAGCGGAAGGAGTCAGGATGCTGTAATATCATTTTTAATTGAGGGGAAGCATGATCCCATAACAAATTCTTCAGAAAATTATCTGTTTTTATTTGTGCAAAAGTGGCATGAATCAAAAAAATAAATATCAAAACCAGCAGACGCATTACCCTGAATGGCAGCATTAAAATTTTTTATGAATATATTGATTTCAGACAGTATATCTTTGATCGCTTAATATTTTTTGAATGAAACTGGTTTCTTATCTTAAAGAAGAGCATGAACAGGCGGCTCTTCTTGTGAAAGATCTTTTATACGATATGGAATTCATTCATCCCGATCTGCCAAACACGATGAGCATGGTCCTGAACTACTGGGATGATTGTCTGCTGATGTTAAAAGCAGGAGAGATTGCTATTGAAGAAGAAAAAATTTCAATGAACAGGGGGATACCTTATGATTCCGTTCAAATTCTTTCTCCTGTTCCTTTTCCGACTTCATGTCGCGATGGTTATGCCTTTCGGCAACATGTAGCCGCTGCGAGAAGAAACCGCAATGCGCCCATGATCCCTGAGTTTGATCAATATCCTGTTTTCTATTTCACCAATCATCACAGCATACAAGGCGAAGGCCCGGTCCGCTGCATGCCCGATCATCTGAAAAAACTGGATTTTGAATTGGAAGTGGCCATTGTGATTTGCAGGCATGGCCGGAATATCCGTTCATCTGAAGCTGATGAATATATCGGCGGATTGATGATCATGAATGATATGAGCGCAAGACAATTGCAACAGGAAGAAATGCTATTGAATCTCGGGCCGGCCAAAGGAAAGGATTTTTGCACTGTACTTGGACCATGGTTGGTTACCCTTGATGAATTAGAGCCCTTCCAAGCTCCCTGTAAAGAAAGACATACAGGAATGAATTGGAATTTGCGGATGCAATGCAGCGTGAATGGAAAGCCTGTGAGTGATGGAGATTTATCTGATATGGACTGGACTTTTGCTGAAATTATCGAACGGGCTTCATACGGTGTGGACTTATTTCCCGGAGATATTATCGGAAGCGGAACCGTTGGAACAGGTTGTTTTCTCGAACTGAATGGAACAGGAAAATTAAATGATCCGGATTATGAAGAACAATGGTTAAAAGATGGCGATGAAATCGAAATGGAAATCGAAGGATTGGGGAAACTGAAGAATACCATCGTTGCAGAAGAAGATGATTTTTCCATACTCGAAAAAAAATTATAGACTAAGGAGTCAACTGGTCGCGTTTTATGATTGTCGATCCAAAAAATCTGAACCTGCCCGAGCGGCAGCATTATCTGCAACATGCCATCGCGCCTCGTCCCATCTGTTTTGCCAGCACGATCGATAAAGAAGGTCACGTAAATCTGAGTCCTTTTAGTTTTTTCAATTTGTTTTCTCTCAATCCTCCTATTGTTGTTTTTTCTCCATCCAGGAGAGGAAGAGACAATACAACAAAACATACATTCCAAAATGTACAGGAAGTTCCCGAGGTCTTGATCAATATTGTGGATTATGATATGGTGCAGCAAACCAGTCTGGCCAGTTGTGAATATCCCAAAGGAGTAAATGAATTTATTAAGGCAGGATTCACGGAAGAGCCTGCAACATTAATCCGGCCGCCGATGGTAAAAGAAAGCAAGGTGAAAATGGAATGCAAGGTAGTGGAAATAAAGCCTTTGGGAAATGAGGGGGGTGCGGGAAACCTCGTGATTTGTGAAGTGCTTCGCATGCATATTGACGAAAGTATATTGGATGAAAATAAAAAAATCGATCAAAGAAAATTGCATCATGTTGCGAGGCTGGGAGGAGACTGGTATTGCCGGGTGGATGAAAAAAATCTTTTTGAGGTTGAAAAGCCAACCACGCAATTGGGTATTGGTGTGGATGCATTGCCGGAACATATTCGTAATAGCAAAATTCTTTCCGGCAATGATCTCGGACAATTAGCCAATCTGCAGGCCATGCCGGAAATTGATCCTGCATTCCATGATGACAAGCTGAAAAATATTTTCCAGTATTATTCCATTAATCCTGATGAGTTGGAAAAAGAACTTCACCATTATGCGAAACAATTACTCGAAAAAGGAATGGTGGCTGAAGCCTGGCAGGTTTTGTTAGCAGGTTAAGAAGAATAATTTAGTGAAGTGAAATCAGTCGGATAATAGCCCTGGAATTAAATCCAGGGCTATTATCCGGGTGCAAGGGAAAATATAAATATTAGTGAATTTTTTCCACTAAATCTTCTCGCAAAACAAATCCCAAAATAACCCTACCTAATACCCCCCAAAACAAATCATTTTCGAATCAATTACCTTTGCACAAATTTTTTTGAAAGGACGGTATGGCCACACAACATTTGTCAGAACAGGAAATCATTCGCCGTGAAAAATTAAAGGAGCTGCAGAACCTGGGTATCGATCCCTATCCTGCCGCATTATATCCTGTAAATATTACTGCATCTTATATCAAGGAAAATTATAAGGGAGAAGAAAATAAAGCTGATTTCGCAAATGTATGTCTGGCCGGAAGAATCATGAGCATTCGCGATATGGGCAAAGCTTCTTTTGCGGTGTTGCAGGACAGCAGCGGAAAAATTCAACTCTATATCAAGCGTGATGAAATCTGTCCGGGGGAAGACAAAACATTATATGATAAAGTCTGGAAGCACCTGACCGATATTGGAGATATTATTGGTGTGAAGGGATATGTATTCACGACTAAAACCGGTGAGATATCCATTCATGTTCATGAATTGAATTTTCTTGCTAAAGCGTTACGCCCTTTGCCAATTGTGAAAGAGAAAGAAGGGGAAGTCTTCGACGCAGTCACCGATCCTGAATTCCGTTATCGCCAGCGTTATGCAGATATGATCGTCAATCCGCAGGTAAAAGAAACATTTGTCAAGCGGGCAAAAATGATCAATGCCATGCGCGATTTCCTGAATGAGAAGGGAGGGTTGGAAGTGGATACGCCTGTATTACAGTCCATCCCCGGTGGAGCTGCTGCAAGGCCATTTATCACCCATCACAATGCGCTGGACGTTCCGTTTTACCTAAGAATCGCCAATGAACTTTATTTGAAACGACTCATTGTTGGTGGCTTCGATTGGGTCTATGAATTCAGCCGTAATTTCCGTAACGAAGGAATGGATCGCACACACAATCCTGAATTTACCATTCTCGAATTTTATGTGGCTTACAAAGATTATTTCTGGATGATGGAAACAACTGAACAACTGTTGGAAAATGCGGCTATGGTGGTCAATGGATCAACAAATACAATGGTTGGAGAAACGGAAATAGATTTCAAAGCTCCTTACCAACGGATGAGCATATACGAAGCTATCAGGCAATTTGCCGGAGTGGATGTGAAGGATATGGATGAATCTCAATTGATCAATACCTGCAGGCAATTGAATGTGCACATTGATCAGACGATGGGAAAGGCAAAATTGATTGATGCATTATTCAGCGATAAATGCGAATCGCATTTTATTCAACCCACATTTATTACGGATTATCCGGTAGAAATGAGTCCGCTAACCAAAAAGCACAGAAGCCAGGCCGGATTGGTGGAACGCTTTGAATTGATGATCAATGGTAAGGAAATCGCCAACGCGTACAGTGAACTGAATGATCCTATCGATCAGAGAGAACGTTTTGAAGAGCAGGCCAGACTGATGGAAAGGGGGGATGATGAAGCCATGTTTGTCGATAAGGATTTTCTGAGAGCCCTGGAATATGGAATGCCCCCCACATCCGGCATCGGCATCGGCATAGATCGGTTATGCATGCTGTTAACCAACCAGCCTTCGATTCAGGATGTGTTGTTATTTCCCCAAATGCGGCCGGAGAACCGGGATGAATAAAAATTTATCAACTTTTCTGACATCACATACACCTGATTTATTTTGCACAATTTAAAATAGCTGCATGCTTATTCAGAAAGTTTTGTTAAATTAGGATAACTAAAAACTTGCTATATGAATAACTCAAACATTTCCAGGGTTGGGGTCATCCTGTATGCGTTGGTTATTGGGTTTTTTGGCGTCAATCATTTCCTGAATGCTTCAGGTTTGGCACCTTATGTTCCGGAATTCTTCCACGGTGGGAAATTTTGGATATATCTTACGGGCGCCGCCCTGATCGCAGCAGCGATTGCTTTCTTAATTGGGAAACAAACCCGTCTGGCCGGAATCCTGTTAGCAATTTTTTTACTTGTTATTGTATTTACTATTCACCTGCCGGCTATTATCCATGCACCGGATGAAGCTGCTTCCCGGGTTCCCTTAACCAATCTGATTAAGGATACAGGTTTGGCTGGTGCAGCATTGATGATCGCTGGCAAGGGAAATTAGGTTCACGGTTTTACAGGAAAAGATCCATCATTAATTTTTGATCAGGATTGACAGCATATTTGCTTAGGTCGGTGATCCCTTCATTGTTTAATACTTCTTCGTCAATAAAAAAATTACCGCTCGTTTCAAAACAGGGTTTCTGCAAAATATAAAATGCCGCATCTGCCACAACTTCGGCTGTGCGGCTACGTTGCATAAGAAAGTCGCCCCCCAGCAAATTCTTCACTGCAGAGGTAGCGATCGTTGTCCTGGGCCACAATGCATTCACCCCGATGTGGTATTGCCTGAGTTCTTCAGCCAAACCCAAAACAATCATGCTCATTCCGTATTTACTAATCGTGTATGCCAGATGTTTAGCAAACCATTGGGCATCCATATTCAGTGGGGGAGACAAATTAAGAATGTGCGGGTTAGATGCTTTTTTCAGAAAAGGAATGCAGGCCTGGCACATAAAAAAGGTACCCCTGATGTTGATATCGTGCATGAGATCAAATCGCTTGGGTTCCGTTTGTTCTATGGAAGACAGGTTGATGGCACTGGCATTGTTAACCAGGATATCGACCCCTCCGAATGTCTGCACTGTTGTCTGAACAATTTGCCTGATATTGTCTTCAAACCTGATATCTCCCTGCAAGGGCAATACTTTTCCGGGACCCGCATCAGCAATTTCCTGTGCAGCAGTGTAGATGGTACCCTCCAGTTTGGGATGAGGTTCCGTCGTTTTTCCTACAATAGCAATATTGGCCCCTTCTTTGGCCAGCTTTATGGCAATAGCTTTTCCGATTCCCCGGCTTCCGCCGGTAATCAATACGGTTTTATTGGTAAAAATCATGATGGGTTTTTAGTCATTAGCTTAACTAAAAGTAGTTGAATTTGAGATGTGCCCAAAACCTGGTATTTCTTCAAACCCCGGCTGGTAATTTTACGAAATGGAAAGTAAAAAATGAACACCTCAAATCAAGCGAATATTCGCTTGTATCCGGCTATTACAATTGTATGTTTACAGCGCAGGGTTGATTGATACAAAGGTTCAAACGAATCCATCATCCTAAGAAAAAGACCAAAACTGTGAAAAACAAACCTGAATCAGCTATCAATCTCCGGCCATTTAAAATCCAAAATCCGTGTAAATCCAATCCTACGAAGAAAGAGTAAATTTGTACCTATTGATGACCAATGAAATTATTTGGTTAGGTAATGTACAAACAAATTGAAAGTCCCGGACTGAGCCGGGACTTTCCTGTTAACGGGTTTCAGCGATAGTCAAATTATTTTTCTTTTAAGGTCTGTTACCAATAGTGGACCCCCGCCAAATTAGCCAGTTGCAATTTGGCCAGGCAGAGTTGGTATTCGTACTGCAACCTGGTCAGCTGGGCTTTTTGCAAATTGGTACTGGCATTAGTCAGATCGAGATTGGTTGCCACTCCGTTTTTAAAGCGGCTGGCAGTGATTTCCTGGGCTGCTTTATTCTGTTCAATCTGTCCTTCTGTATTTTTTATACGATCAATATTAGATTGAATATCGGTCAGCGACTGGTTAATATCTTTATGATAACCATTCTTCATGCTTTCTACGGCGAGTTCATTTTGCCTGATTCCTGTTTCGGCCAGTCTGATCTGTTGCCTCGTCCTGCCCCCATTATAAATCGGTATATGCAGACTAACACCGGCATTGTAATTAAACCTGGGATCATTCACCTCGGGGACATAATTGTTTTTAACCCCCGCATTGGCTCCGACATTCACATAAGGCCGATTGATTAGTTTAGTGATCTCCAATTCATCCTGCGCTTGTTTGATTTTGTCTTTTGCCAGCATGAAGTCGGGATTATTCGCTTCAGCCTCATCCAGGGCATCCACAGCTTCTTTAACAGGCAGATCGAAATCGAACGCAGCTCCCTGTGTAACCCTGGCCCCGGTTTCGTATTCAAGCATGTTGATCTGTTTTTGGAGAGAATTCTGCAGGTCCACTTTCCGGTTGGTTTCAATATCCACCTCAGCCTGAATGTTCAGTAAATCAACCTTAATTGCATCTCCGTTCTTCAGTTTGCTTTCTACAATTTTCTTGTTATCGTTCAGGAAAGAGATCAGGCTATCCTGGATGTCTATGGCTTTTTTGAGAAATATAATATTGTAATAGGTATTCGACACCTGGAAGGCCAGGTTGCTTTTGGCGTAATCCACATTGTGATTGGAGTACTGAAGTTCTGTTCTTGATTTCTCAATATTTGCTTTCAGGCGACCAAAATCAAGCACTGTATAAGATGCGCCCAGGGCAGCACCATAATTGTTAACCGCTGCAAACTGGAAATTTTCCATCTTCCCGTTTTCGCCTGCTGGAAAGGCCAGTTCAATTTTCGGTTGTACATAAGCGTAAGATGCATCAGCAGAAACCGTGGGCATGTTGTTCAATCTGGTCAGATCCAGGTTTTGTTGAGCCAGCGTTACTGTATTTTGTACTTCCTTAATATTCGGGAAATAAGTGAATGAATGGTTGATCAGGTCCTTTAATTCTTTATTTATCTGAACCTGAGCCACTGCATGAAGAACTGTGGTCACCAATACACCTGATATAAATAATATTTTTTTCATTTTTTTGATTTTGTGTTGCTTTAATGCGCTTCAGCCAATGCAGCTTTAACCGCTGTTTCATCCTGCGGTGATTTTTTCTTCGATTTCAGGAACACCACCAGGGGTATTACTGCTATAAAAAAGATAGTGATCAGTCGAAATGTGTCGAGGTAAGAAAGATAATAGGCCTGCCTGTCAACAGATGCACTGATCAGTGCATAAGCTTTTGTTGTCGCAGTAGTCAAATCCACACCTGCCGCTGATACAAAATGCTGTGCCAGGCTGTTGGTTTGACTGGTGAGAATGGCAGAGCCATCGGGCAGGTTACTTACCAGATCAGTTCTATGCTGGGCATATCTGTTAGCAATAAAATTATTAGCCAGCGCTATTCCGAATGCACCGCCCAACTGGCGAATCATATTATTCAGGGCAATGCCCGAAGGATAATCTTTGGGTTGCAATCCCGACACAGCCTGGTTAATCAATGGCAACTGAACCATTGAGATTCCGAAGGCACGAAGAGCAAGCGGAAAAAAGAATGCCCACTTACCCACATCAGGACTCATCCTCGAATTAAGCCAGGAATAAGCAGCGAACAAAAGAAAACCCATCACCACAAAAGGAATTGTTTTTGCTCCTTTCGCCATACTTCTGCCGATGATCGGCATCATGATCACCCCAATCAGTGTCGGTGGCAATAAGGATAATCCTGTTTCATATGCTGTATAACCCAGGACTCTTTGCGCCAGCACGGGATAAACAAATACAGAAGTAAATAATCCAAGCCCGACAACGAAAGTGAATATCGTAGTGAAGGCGAGATTGCGGTTACCCAATACCTTTAGGTTAACTGCCGGATATTTCACCCTCAATTCATAACTAATAAAACCAATCAGTCCGATTATAGCGATCACCGAGCATATTCTGATCGAGCTGCTGCTGAACCAGTCTTCCGATTCTCCTCTTTCCAATACATATTGCAGGCATCCAATTCCTGCCATCAGTAGAGCAATGCCGATATAATCAATATGAATATCCGCTTTGCTTTTCCCCTCTCCGGGCTTTTTGTCGATGAAGGTATAAGTAAGAAGAGCAGCTACAATTCCGATGGGAATATTGATCATGAAGATCATTGGCCAGCTCATGTGTTCAATGATATAACCGCCGAGTGTAGGACCTAATGTGGGTCCCAGAACCAGTCCCATACCGAATAAACCAGATGCAACCGGTCTGTCTTTCGGCTCAAACGCATCAAACAATATAGCTTGAGAAGTGGATAATAATGCTCCGCCTCCAATTCCCTGCACAAACCTCCACACGATGATTTCAACCAATCCTGTCGACTGGGCACACATATATGAAGCAGCCGTGAAGATCATCATCGATACCAGGTAATAATTTTTTCTTCCAAAATATTCTGCGAGAAATCCTGTCAGTGGAATGATGATTACGTTAGCAATTGCATAAGCTGTAATTACCCAGCTGATATCGTCAATGCTTACTCCAAGGCTTCCAGACATATCATTCAGCGCTACATTCACGATGGAAGTATCGACCAATTCCATCACCGCTGCAGATACCGTGGTCAGGACAATAATAAATTTTGCCAATCCTTTCGCAGCCATAACGACTAATTTGTAGGTACGGTGATGTATACACTCAGGCCGGCCCGAAGAAGATTCCTGTAATCAGCAACATTATTGATGTTGATTTTAACAGGAATTCTCTGCGTCACCTTTACAAAGTTGCCGCTTGCATTATCGGGAGGAAGTAAAGAAAATCTCGCACCTGTGGCTTCACTCAGGCTTGCAATGGTGCCGTTGATCCTGACATCAGGATAGGCGTCGAGACTAATGTCTACAGGCATGCCGTCATGAAATTTTTTGATCTGGGTTTCTTTGAAATTAGCCACAACCCAATATGTAGTATCGTTCACGATAGAAAACAGGGGCGTGCCGGCCTGCACAAACTGTCCTTCTGTAACATTGCGTTTACCAATTTTTCCTGCCTGGGGGGCGTAAATTTTAGTATAAGAAATTTTAAGTTCCTGTTGGCGAATGGCCGCTTCTTTTGAAGCCAGTGTAGCCACTGATTTTTGAATTGCGGATTGAAGCATTGCAATGCGGGTTTCCGCAGTAGTCAAATCACTTTTACTGTTGTTGTACTGCTGCGTTGTTTGTTCAAATGCATAGCGACTGTCATTTAACTGCTTTTTGGTAATCGCCTGGTCATTGAAAAGGTTTTGATTGCGATTGTAATCTTCTTCTGCCTGTTTGACTTTTACGTCATTCAAATCTATATTTCCCTTATTCACTTTCAATGCAACGATGGCGTTGTTCAGTGCAGCTTTTGCATTGGTAATGTCTGCTTCAGCGGCTTGGTAGTCGGCCTGCATTTGCGTGAGTTGGGTTTGCAGTTCATCATCGTCGAGTTCAACGAGCAATTGTCCGGCCCTGACTGAATCATAATCATTCACCGCAATATGTTTAATATATCCCGCCACACGCGGCAATACCGGAGTAATCTGTGTTTCGACCTGGGCATTGTCTGTTCCCTCGTGACTTATTGCAAAGGAAATTTTCTCATATCCGAAAATTGATCCTGCTATCACTATAATTCCGATTATTATATAGCGAACCGGGAATTTTTTTGTTTTTTTTGTTACTGATTGATTTTCCATACCTCAAATAATTAGTATTGATAATGACTGAAATTTTTATTTTAATAAATGATCGCGCATCAATTGCTTTAAAAAATCGACAACTCTTTTCCTGAACTCAGGGTCATCATAGGGAACGTATTCAGGTCCCTTATTCAATAATCTCAAACAAAACATTTTTGAAAGCAATACCTGGTTAATGGTTCCAAGAAGTGTAGCGATGGTTAACTGTGGATCCACTTTTTTGAATTCGTTTTTTTTGATACCCTCTTCTATGATTGTTTTGATGGTAAGCGCGTTGGGAAATAAGGCATCCGCTATAATTCGAGTAAGAGTTTCACGTTGATTGGTGATGAGTTCCTGATTGATTACGCGGTGAAATTTCCTGTTGGTAAAAAGTCTTTCAACATACGATTCGATGATCCTTTCAATCTTTTGAATCGAACTGAGTGTTTTATCATTCGCTATCTCGTCCATAATACCTCTCGTATAGGCAGCCTTCTTTTCGACAAGTACTTCAAACAATTTTTCCTTCGAGCCAAAATAATAGTTGATCATGGCCACGTTGACATCAGCTGCCGCGGCAAGATCCCGGATGGAAGTACCTTCGAATCCTTTTGAAGCAAAAAGCTCAATGGCTTTTTCGATGATATGGTCTCTTTTGTCTGTCATGTGGAAAAATTGAAATAATACACAAAGTTAAACAAATGTTTGACTTAAACAAACGTTTGATTAAAATTTATTATAGACCCTATAATTTGTGATTGAATGTCAATGAGTTACTTCCTAAAAAAATTTTAGAAGAGGGAAGATGAGGATTGATCCTTCCTTGTCTAGTTAATCTTTGCCTTTGGAGAAGCCATTTTCGGGGAAGGCAAAGGGTCCTGTAATCTGGAAAATGGTGTACCCGCTGAAATCCTGGGGAGCTTCTAATCCGGTTCCGTAAATAACAGTCCCGCCTTTTTTATGAATGCGAACCGGTTTATCTGTATAAAATTTTTCTGCTTTCTGATCCCACCACAATTCACGGCAGTACAAAGTATCGCCTTTCAAAATATTTTTGACAACGACACTGTCCCTCAAATAGACCTTACTTTCTTCTTCCTTCCATTTTCCGTACAGAGCATCCAGGTTGCTTTCAATGATCATGGAATCATTATAAAAATCCACGTGAAGTGTTTTCGGAAATTCAATATAAGAGGTATCAAATTCACGTCGCAGCATATAAGGCGAAGTCAGCCTGGCTTTGACCTTTGCATTTTCACTTAACAAAGCCGTAATCTGTTTGCCTTCATCAATACTATTCTGTTTCTTCCTGAATTGAGGCAGGTCTTTCTCGTTATTTTCACAACTATTGAAAACAAGGCAGGTCAATATACTAAGCGGTAAAAAATATTTGCTGATTTTTTTTGTCATGCATTGTTGAGCGCCAAGGCCAGTATTGATTTATCTGCAGTTTTCACTTTACTATCATCTATAACGTTAACTTATATTCGAAAAATAGTCATGGCTGATTGAATTCACTGATTGCATAAAGCCCTTTAAAGATCAGGTCAGGGTCTGCAAATATCCTGTTTTTCAAAAACCGGGTAAAATAGAAAGCATCCCCGCCGCTTAAGAGCACGTTAAAATTATCATATCGTTCCGCATAGGCTTCAACTGTACCGTCAATTTCTTTTGCTATACCAAAAATAACCCCGCTAAGTATATTGGTCCGCGTATCATATCCCACCAATGGAAAATTCCAATCGGCCTTGATGAGCGGAAGTTTGGCAGTAAAAGCCTGCAATGATCTAAACCGCATTTCCATCCCGGGCGAAATACTGCCTCCCATGAATTCACCATATTTATTTACGAAATTATATGTGACTGCCGAACCAAGTCCGATGGCAAGATTATTTTTTCCCGGGAAAAGAGTAACGGCGGCCACTGACAATGCAAGTCTGTCGGCCCCAATGCTGTCCGGCTTTCCTACCGGAGTGGTAATCGGAATTTTTGACTGATGATCCAGTTTATGAAAACGTGTGCGCTGTTGCAGAAGATTTTCAATACCCGGATTATGATTGATTACCGAAGAAAGAATTGATTTTTCAGGTTTATATAATTGAATATACTGTTGAAGCGTTTCCGGAAGGTCATTTTCCAGTACAATTACTTTTTGCAATTTATTCCCGGAAAATATCGCGCATTTCAGGCGCGTATTCCCAAAATCCAGACACATAGTGATTGCCATAATATTGCTGATTCTAGATACAGAAATTTATAATTGTATTCATTCTTCGAACCCAAAGGAGGACAGGTTCCTGAAATGGCCATTTTGTTTTACCCTTTCTTTCAATACCTCCATTTCGGCAATTACAGGCAATACTTTACTGAGATGCCTTTTCAGGTATTCCTGTCGCTGTTCTTCACGAAATAAGCTCAGAAGCTCATATTCTTCCTGAAGAGATAATCCGGCATGATGTGCAATGTCATAAGCCTTCAGCTTATCATCGGGTTTCTTAAAATCCTTGCTTATGTGCAACAGTCTGTGCAATTCTCTTATTGCATTTACCACTTTTTGCATCAGCTCCCGCTTGCCTTCATCCTCATGATTTTGCGGATAATTCACAATCGCTCCGCTATATAATTTATCTGGTATTGACTTGATGACTTCAAGAATACGGAAAACGCTGACTCCTTCCGTAGTAATATCCATTTCCCCGTTTTCATGCACAGTTACAATTTCCTTAATTTTCACCAGGGTTCCGATCTCATTCAATTTGTTGTTGATCATAGCGGGGATACCGAATCCCTTATTCTCAGTAAAACATTCATTGATTAATTGTTTATACCGGGGTTCAAAAATGTGCAGGTTCAGGTTTTCGCCAGGATAAACTACAATACTTAACGGGAATATTGGAATAAAATTAGTCATGGATCATTCATGCAGCCGCAGGCGCTTTTGTTTTTGAATACTATTCCACATTCAAATTTACTGGGTTGTACTATTTGAAATAAAAAAAAATTGCAGGCATCTAAAAAACGATCTGCCTTTGTTATTATTCCAAAGAAACAATAATTCTTCATTTGCATTTTTGCAAATACATTTGAACTCAAATGAGCATCCCGGATTTTACAGGCAATCGCGAGTCCCTTTTGCAATCCCTGCGACAAGGTGATGTTCATTTACTTGCCCGTTGCATTTCCTTAATAGAAAATGAAACAAACGGATATGCTGAATTTCTGGAAACTTTGAGCACAGATCATCCTTGTTCTGTAATTGGTGTTACGGGACCGCCAGGCTCAGGCAAAAGTACACTGGTAGACCGTTTGATCGGAGAATACACAAAACCAGGAAAAAGAATAGCAGTGCTTTGTGTTGACCCCTCCTCTCCGTTTCACTCAGGGGCGCTATTAGGAGACCGTATCCGTATGCGTGAATGGTATAATCATCCCAGCGTATTTATCAGATCTCTGGCCACGCGCGGTTCTTTGGGAGGGCTTCATCCAAAAATTATTGAACTTACTGATCTCCTGAGAGCAGCTGCCTTCGATTTTATTATTATCGAAACAGTTGGAGTCGGACAAAGTGAGGTTGAAATCGCAGGGCTTGCAGATACTACGGTCGTCGTACTGGTACCCGAAGCCGGTGATGAAATACAAACCATGAAGGCAGGCCTGATGGAGATCGCAGATATTTTTGTGGTGAATAAATGCGACCGGCCTGACGCTGACCGGTTCACACAATATCTTCAATCCATTATTGAATTTAGCGCGGATCACAAAGAGATTCCTGTTATTAAAACTGTTGCAATAGAAAACAAGGGTGTAGATAAGCTAAGTGAAGAAATTTTGCAGAGCGTCCAGACAAGAAATACTATTGACAGGATTAACAGTCTCGCTGAAAAAGCATACCAATTGATTGTTCAAAAAAGAATGAAGAGTGTAAATAAAAAAGAATTGATCAGGCAAATCAGGCAGCAAATGCATCAGCCCGGCTTCAACCTGTACAAATTTATCGCTGCCAACTATTCCGGTTAACGATCCGGGAAAGATGCCCGAAGTCTTTTAAAAAAATTTTTCAACTTCAACCTCATTGGCAATATAGGTTCTGAAAGCGATCCATTGAACAGGGAACCGCTACGAAGAAAATATCTGGTAAAAGTGCTTGAAGTATACCCCCATTTCTTGATGAAAGAATAGTATCCTTTATTTTTAATTACTCTCGCCGTCGACTTGGATCCGAAATGATATACCCTGCTTTTACTAACGCCCTTGAACAGACGAACCCCGGCCTGCCACAGCTTCATCGAAAAGTCTGGGTCTGAATACATGCCTGGCGAAAACTCTGTGCTGTATCCTCCAACCATATTCCATAAATCTTTATGCAATACATTAGGCGGCCAGGTCGCTCCCTGCCAGTCATTCATCGGGAGAGAAGAAAATTCGCTGATTAGTTTTTCTTTTTGGAATGACCCGATATCTTTTCCATAATTTTTTACGATCACACACTGATTATTGGTGGGTTCAGGTTCTATGGCGGTTGATGAAAAAAAGAAATAATTATGACCTGTCTGCTGTATTTCATTAAATAATTCCAGGTCCCAGTCGGGGCAGACAAACATATCGTCATTGATGTAGACAACATAATCCGCGCAGGCCAGGCTGCTGCTGATATTCAAAGCATAGCATATTCCGATATTCTTTTCACTGTAGGTGTAATCGATATCATCCCCTGACTGCAGCCAGTTCAGTGTACCGTCACTTCCTTCATTAACATGAACAATAATCTGATGCACAAAATGAGAGTTGTTGCGAATGCTTTCAATACAAAGTTGCAGGTAGGCAAGATTATTCCAGGTGGGAATCAATATTGAAAAAACAGGATTGACTGGTTGAGAGATTTTTCTTTTCTTGACGGCAATAGCTTCAGGCATGCGGCTAAATTTCGATTTCCTGTTCTACAAACTAAGTTACTTTATTGAGACTGAATTAGGAATCTATATCCCGAAAATTAAATAGCGGAATCAGGCTTCATGGTTGCTTTTCCACCAACGATACCCGATATAGCTGCAGATAGCGAGGGGCGCAAAGGCGAGATAAAGAATACCGGCATTCAGCGCTTTAGCCGGTCTTTCGCCGAGTTGCTGGGCAGTTTTTGTACAGATAGAGCATTGAGCATTTACCCGGGAAACGGTAAACAACAAACAAAGAATTGCAAATACTCCTATCACCCACAGTTTTTTCATGAAATCGACTTTGAACAAAGTTACGATGATCTGAATGAATGACACTTGCTTTAGTCAACCTCTTCCGCCTTGAGCATTTTCTGGAATTTCTTCCTTTCATCTTCATCCAATATCGTTTTACGCAAGCGGATTTTCTTAGGCGTTACTTCAATACATTCATCCTGCTGGATATATTCCATGCATTCTTCCAAAGTCATCTGGATTTTTGGAACAATGCGAACAGCATCATCACTACCACTGGCGCGCATATTCGTCAGTTTTTTTCCTTCAGTTGAATTGACGATGAGATCGCCGGGTTTGATGTGTTCTGCGAGGATCTGGCCCACATAAACGTCTTCGCCCGGATCTACAAAAAAAGACCCGCGATCCTGAAGTTTATCGATTGAATAGGCTGTAGTAGTGGCCTGGTTCTTGGAGATGAGCACGCCGTTACTTCTTCCCGGTATCGGGCCTTTCCAGGGTTTATATTCGCTGAAGCGATGTGCCATCACCGCTTCGCCCGCTGTGTTTGTCAGCATACTCGAACGAAGCCCAATAAGCCCCCTGGATGGAATTTCAAATTCCAGGTGTTGCATCTCTCCCTTTGTATCCATCACATGCAGTTCGCCCTTGCGCTGAGTAACCATGTCAATCACCTTACCACTAAATTCGGTCGGCACGTCAACGACCAATATTTCATATGGCTCGGCTTTCTTACCATTGATTTCTTTCACGATAACCTGCGGTTGTCCCACAGTCAATTCATACCCCTCACGACGCATGGTCTCAACCAGTATTCCCAGATGCAGGATGCCCCGCCCAAATACAAGAAAGCCATCTGCACTATCGGTATCCTCTACACGAAGGGCCAGATTCTTTTCCGTTTCCTTCATTAGTCGTTCACGCAAATGGCGTGATGTTACAAACTTGCCGTCTTTGCCATAAAAAGGAGAATTATTAATAGAGAACAACATGCTCATGGTAGGCTCATCGACGCTGATCACTGGCAGAGCTTCCGGGTTTTCTGCATCGGCAATGGTGTCACCGATATTAAAATCTTCCAGTCCAACGACTGCACAAATATCTCCCGCCGAGACTATTGTTGTTTTCTTTTTTCCAAGTGCTTCAAAAACATACAATTCTTTGACGCGTGATTTCTTAATGCCATCAGCCTGCACCAATGCGATGGGTTGATTTTCTTTGATACTTCCGCGTGTTACTTTGCCCACGGCGATTCTTCCAAGAAAAGATGAGTAATCGAGTGAGGTGATCTGCAATTGAA